>DASPUH010000018.1:0-20912 GCA_035622975.1 Candidatus Sulfotelmatobacter sp. | reverse complement strand
TCTCCTTCGATCGGACCGATGTCGAGATCGCCTGGGCCCTGGTTCCCGCGTGCGGTTAAGCCCACAGCGCCGATGGACCGAGCATGGCTTCATCCAAGGATGATCGGCCGCGCGGAACGCGCGGAAGTGGTGCCCGCGCGGAAGTGGTGCCCGCGCGCCGCCGGCGGAGGGCGGGCCCGGGCAGGGGTCGGTCATGCGCCAGGCGGGTCAGTTCTTGCGCCAGGCGGCGCTATCGGCGCGCAGGGCCGACCGCGCCGTGCCGACGCGCGGTGCGGGCCCTTTCCGGAGGCGATCGTTGCGCCTGGCGGCACGAACGCGGGTCGTAGCGGTCCCGGTGATGCCTTGCTCCGTCCGAAGCGCCGCCTGGCGCAACGGACGCTCAGGGGCGCCGCGACGGGCGCGCCGCGCCGGGAGGGCCGCGGCGCTCAGCTCAGGCCGCTGTAGGCGTGCAGGCCGTTGAAGAAGAGGTTGCCGAAGAAGGTGAACATGATGGCCGCGAAGCCGACCACCAGGATCAGGGCGGCAGGCCGGCCGGCCCATCCGCGCGCGTTGCGGGCGTGGAGGTACACGGCGTAGATGAGCCAGGTCACGAGCGCCGAGGTCTCCTTGGGATCCCAGCTCCAGTACGCGCCCCAGGCGATCGAGGCCCAGTAACTGCCCAGGATGATCATCGTGGCGAAGATCGGAAAGCCGATGATGACCGAGCGGTAGGCCACCTCGTCGAGAGTCCGGCGCGACGGCAGCCAGGCGAAGCGGTCGCTCGTGCCCTGGATCAGGTAGCCCACGGCGGCCGCGAACGAGACGGAGAAGATGCCGTAACTGATCATGGCCATCGCCACGTGCACGGTCAGCAGGGGGGCGTTGTCGAGGGCCGGTACCAGCGGCTCGAACGTGGCCACGGTCGTCGCGCCGGGGACCGACAGGAAGAGGAGCAGGGAGAAGGCGTACAGCAAGAGGAACGAGGCGACGCCGGTCGGGATGAAGCCCAGGGCCCGGATCGGGTAACGCCGTTGCAGATAGAGATAGCCAGTCGTGATGCCGAAGGCGAAGGCCACCGCGAACTCGAACATGGAGCCCCACGGGCCGCGCCCGACCAGGATGGCGCGGGTGATGAGCGACAGCGCCAGCAGGACCCAGCCGACCCACGTGCCGATGACCGCCAGCGTCCCCACCGCCGCGGTCTGCTCCGCCCAGCGGCTCGCACGGGTCGGGCCGCCGCCCAGGGCGACGGTGGCCGAGCCGCCGGGGGTGATACCGGCCAGGCGGGCCGGGGCGAGACGCAGGGCCGCCACGCCGCCGCGCTGGGCCAGCATCGTCGTGTAGGCCACGTGGAAGAAGAGGGCGAACAGCAGGCTCAGCCCCCCGCTGACGAAGAGGTAGAGCGACATCTGCGCCATACGGCAGGCTCCTCTGTTGCGCGCCCGCGACCGCCTCAGGCGATCGCGGCGCCTCCGGATGGGGGACGGGCCGATGAGCGGACGGTGAGTGGATCGAGCCCCGCACCCAGGACGTACTTCGTGCCGCAGGCGCGACAGGTCTGCTGGGTCGCCGGGCGGACGGCCCCATCCACGGGACAGCGGACGGTGAGTTCGTCGCGGCAGCTCGAGCAGGTGGTCGTGCGGGCCGGGAAGAGGAGGTCGTCACGGGCGCAGTACGGCGTGTTCGGGGGCACGACGGACGTGCCATCGGGGAGGTGCTCCGCCGTGCTGGCCCGCGGCTCGTCGTAGGTGACCCGCGGTCGCCGTGAGATCAGCAGGTGATGCGTCCAGCCGACCATCACGAGCGTGAGGATCGGGCCCATCACGCCGACGATGAGCAGGAGCGGGACCCAGGCCACGAGGGCCGACCAGTCCGGGCTGAGGACGACCGTGAGGATGCTCAGGACCTGGTTCCACCACGCGTCAAGGCCGGCCGCGATCTGGTCCATCGCGGCATTCTAACGGCGGCCGCCGCCACAGGCCCTACCATCCGCTGGTGCTCCTCATCGTCGACCTGGACGGGGTCGTCTACCGCGGCGCGGTCCCGGTGCCCGGCATGCCGGCCCTCCTCACCCGACGCGCGGCGGCCGGCGACACGGTCGTGTACGTGACCAACAACTCGCGCTGGCACCGTTCCGACTACGCCGAGCGGCTGCGGAGCATGGGCGCGCCGCACGACGCGGCCTTCATCGTCACGGCCGCCCGGGCCACGGCGCTCGCCCTGGCCAGGGGGCCGGCGGCCGTCGCAGCCCGGCCGGTGATGGTGTTCGGCGGTCCCGGGCTCGCCCGCGAGGTTCGCGAGGTCGGGCGGCGGACGGTCGCCCCAAGCCCCTTCGGGTTGGCGGCCGATCCGGGCACCGTCGTGGTCGGGGTCGACTTCGCCCTGTCGTACCGGCGCCTGAGCATCGCCGCGCAGGCCGTCCGCGGCGGCGCCTGGTTCGTCGCGACCAATCGCGACCCCAACTACCCGACGGCCGACGCCCTGGCTGCCGGCGCCGGATCCATCGTGGCGGCCCTGGTCGTGGCCGGCGGCCGGGAGCCCGACCTCGTCATCGGCAAGCCGGAGCCGGGCCTGCTCCGGGAGGCCGCGAGCCTGGCCGGCGTGCCGGCGAGCTCGGCTGTCGTCATCGGCGACAACCTCGGCACCGACATCCTGGCGGCCCACCGCGTCAAGGCCCGCTCGGTGCTGATGCTGACGGGCGTCACCACGGCGGCCCAGCTCGCCGCCACCGGGCCCGGTGCGCCCGCACCCACCGCCGTGGCCCGCGACGCGGCCGAACTGGACACGATCCTGGCCCGCCTGGACCGCTAACCGCCAGCTAGCGCCGGCTCGCCCGCCGCGAACGCGTCGAACATGATGCGCAGGCGGTCGCGGACGACCGGTTCGCCGTCCAGGAAGGCCGCGTCCACGGCGTGCCGGTCCACCCCCCACAGCTCCCCGACCGACAGGCCGAGCGGATCCAGCGCCCGCGCGTACTCCAGAGGCAACGTCAGGTCACTGACCGTACGGTCGTCTGTGCTGAGGGTCACCGGGACGCCGGCGCGCAGCAGCCGGGGGAGGGGATGGTCGGCCAGCCGGGCCACGAGGCCGGCCTGCCAGTTGCTTGACGGGCAGAGGTCCAGCGTCACTCCGCGGCGGGTCAGCTCGGCCATCAGGGCCGGGTCGTCGGCGGCCGGAGCGCCGTGGGCGATGCGTCGGGGGTCGAGTGCCAGCGCCCGCCGGACCTGGGCCGCGCCGCCCCATTCGCCGGCGTGGACCGAGAGGCCCAGGCCTCCGGCGCGGGCGATGGCGAACGCGCGGCGGTGCTCGAGCGGGTCCGGATACGCGGCCTCCGGCCCGGCCAGGTCGAAGCCCACCACGCCCGCCCCCGCCGCGGCCACGGCGACCCGCGCCACGGCCTCGTTGTCCGCGGGAGCGTGCGAGCGGATGGCCACGACGATCAGCCGCACCTCCATGCCGCGGCCGCCCCTGCGGACCCGGGCCAGGCCCGCCTTCGTCCCCGAGGCGACCGCGTCGATGACCTGCCGCACCGTGAGCCCGCCGCGCACGTGGAGGGCGGGCGCCCAGCGCACCTCGGCGTAGATCGTGCCGTCGTCGGCGATGTCCTCGACGAGCTCAGCCGCCACGCGCTCCAGCGCCTCGGCGTCCTGGAGGATCGCCAGCGGCAGCTCGAACGCGGCCAGGAGCTCGGCCTGATCCCGGCACGGCATCGGCGCACGCAGGCGCGACGTGACCACCGCCGGCGTGATGTGCGGCCCGAAGACGCCGCGCGCCGACCCCAGCTCCAGGGCCGTCGCGGGCCGCAGCGAGCCGTCCAGGTGCAGGTGGAGCTCGACCTTGGGCAGCCGCGCGATCAGGTCGCGGTGCGTGCCGATCGAGGTCATGCCCGCCGATGGTAGCCGTCCCGGACGACGCTGGCCCGTCCGGCGAACCGGCCGCGAGGGCCGCCCGGTAGACTCACTGGCGATGGCCACCCCTTCCCTTGGCGGGATGCTGCGCCGCATCGCCTGGGTCGCGGTCGCGGCCGTGATCGCCCTTGGCGGCGCCGGCCTGGTGGCCGGGGCGTCGCTGCCGCCGACCGACGCGGCGCGCCCCGAGCTGACGGTGCGGGGCGACGCCCGCATGGCGCCGGGCCTGGCGACCCTGTCCACGGGCCTCGGGGCGGTCGACGGTGGGCTGGCCCAGCTGGTGGGCACCGGCGAACAGGTCCTCGTCGACCTGACCGGGATGACCAGCGACACCATCACGGCCGCCCAGATCGCGGCCGACCTGCAACAGGGCGACGACCAGCTCCTGGCCCTCGAGGAGCAGGCGCAGGCGCTCCAGGCGACGTACGCCCAGCTGCCCTACGACGCCTCGTCCGACCGTATCAGCGGGCGCACCAAGGGCCGCCTGGCGGCGATCCGCCAGGCGCTCGACCTGCTGGCACCCGTGACCGCCGACTGGCAGGCTGTCTCGACCCACGCCACGGTGACGGCCAGGCTGCTGACCCTCATGGCCCAGAACGTCGCGGCGGCCGGCCAGGCCGTCGTGGATGCCAGCGGCCACGCCACGACGTCCGATCTGCAGCAGGCGATGGCCGCCCTGGACCAGGCGGATGCCTACCTGACCCAGGCCACGACGATCCGCAACCAACTGGCGCCGACGACGGATATGTCCACGTATGACCAGTGGGTGGCGGTGCACCGCGCGTTCGAGTCCGCCCTCCGCCGCTACCTGCAGGCCCACCTGAAGACCAACGACGTGCGCATCCTGAACCCGCTGTTCGCCGCGCAGGCCGCAGCCCAGGAGCAACTGCCGACGACGACCGCGCCGCTGGTGGTGATCCTGGGCGACCTGGAGGCGACGGGCCTGACGGATGGCGTCGCGGCGATCCATCGGGTCCAGACATCGCTCGAGCAGCTGGCGCGCGTAGACTAGCCGGCGATCAGCGCGGCGCCGCCACGGCGCCAGCCCGCCCCGAAGGAGTATCCGCCCCGATGCAGATCCGCGTGGTCACGAGTCAACCCTGGGAGGTCGCGGCCGACCTGCTCGTCGTGCCGTTCCCCGAGGGCGGCCCGACCGACGAAGCCTTCGTCGAGCTCGATCGACGGCTCGGCGGGACCCTTGCGGCCCTCCGGCGGGTGGGGGAGTTGTCGGGCGAGCCGTACGACACGGCCCTCGTGCGGCGACCGGACGGGCCCGTCGACCAGGGCCTGGCCGCCGAATGGGTCCTCGCGGTGGGCACCGGCGACGTCGAGGGCGTCGACCGGCAGCGGATCCTGCGCCTGGGGGCGGCCATCCAGCGCCGGCTGGCCGGTCGCCACCTCGCCAGCATGGCCGTGTGGCTGCGCCAGGGACTGGCGGGCGGACCGGGGCTGGAGCCCCCCGACGTGGCCCTCCTGCTGACGCGCGGCCTGGTCGAGGGCAGCTACGACCCGGCCGCCATCTACCGCGGCCCGGGCAAGGAGACGCCCCCGCCGCTGGAGGAGGTGGTGCTGGTCGCGCCCGAGTTCGACGCTGGCGACCTCGCTGCCTCCGCCGACCGCGGCCGGATCATCGGCGAGGGCAGCAACCGGGCCAGGACGCTGGCCCAGCGGGCCAGCAACGACATCAGTCCGGAGGTCCTCGCCGACGAGGCCACGGCCATCGCCAGGGAGGCCGGCCTGACGATCGAGGTCCTGGGTCCCAAGCAGGCCCAGAAGGCCGGCCTGGGCCTCTTCATGGCCGTCGGCCAGGGCTCGCACAACCCGCCGCGCTTCATCTCGCTGCGCGCCGGCGAGGCTGGCCGGACCGATGCCCGCGGCCGCCTGCTGGCGATGGTGGGCAAGGGCGTGACCTTCGACTCGGGCGGCATCAGCATCAAGCCGTCGGACCGCATGGACGAGATGAAGATGGACAAGACCGGTGCATGCACCGTGATCGTGGCCATCGCCACGGCCCATCAGCTCGCGCCCGACGTGCCGCTGCTCGCCGTCGCGCCGGCCGTCGAGAACATGCCCGGTGGCGGCGCGACCCGACCCGGCGACGTCGTCAAGGCGCTCAACGGCAAGATCGTGGAGATCACCAACACCGACGCCGAGGGCCGGCTGATCCTGGGCGACGCCTTGACGTGGGCCGAACGCGCCGGGGCCACCCACCTGGTCGACGTGGCGACCCTGACCGGGGCGGTGGAACGCGCCCTCGGCAAGCTCGTCACGGGCGGCTTCGGGACGCCCCAGGCGTGGTGGGACGAGGTGGCTACTGCCGGTGAGCGGCAGGGCGAGCGCTACTGGCAGGTGCCGCTGGTGGACGACTACCGGCGCGACATGGACAGCTGGTACGCCGATTTCCAGAACTCCGGCAGCGCCGACGGCTCGCTCGTCAAGAGCGGGCTCTTCCTGCGCGAGTTCGTGACCCGGCCCTGGGTCCACCTCGACATCGGCGGGTCCGGCTACCTGCGGCGGCCGACGCCGTGGGCGGCCCGTGGGGCGACCGGGGTGACCCACGCGACCCTCGTCGAACTGGCCCTCCGCGGGGCCTGAACCGGGTGCCCGAGGCGGCCATCCTGTTCGCCCTCGTGGGCGCCGCCTGGGGCATCGTGGCCGACCGCATCAGCGCCCGCTGGCCGGCCCATGAGGCCGGGGTCCGCCGCCGGCCCGACTGGCGCACCGTGGCGTTGGCCGTGGGTGGGACACTGGCCATGGGGGCCGTGCCGCTCCGCTATGCCGAGCCGCGCGACCTGCTCATCGTGGGTGCCTGGTTCCTCGTCCTGCTGCTGCTGGCGGCGACCGACCTGGACCAGAAGCTGCTGCCCGACCTCCTGACGCTGCCGCTGATCCCCATCGCCCTGGGGCTCGTCCTGGCGGGGTGGGACCCCCTCCTGGCGAGCAAGGACCTGGCCCTCCTCAGCGCGGTCGTGGCCGGTCTCGGCGCCCCCGCCCTGCTCGTGGGCTCCAGCGCCGTCCTCGGCGGCGGCCTGGGGGCGGGGGACGTCAAGCTGGCGGTCTCGCTGGGCCTGATGGCCGGCATCGTGCAGCTGATCGCCGGCTTCCTCGTCGCCTCGATCGGTGGGGCGATCGTGCTCGTCGGGTTGCTCGCGACCCGGCGCATCGGCCTGAAGACCGCCATCCCGTTCGGCCCGATCCTGCTCGCGGCCGGGATGTGCGCGGCACTGGTGGGGTGACGAGCGGGGAGGTCGGGTTGTCGAGTCTTGCGGGCGCGACTATGATGCCGGCCGGATGATGCCTGTCATGAGGGGGACGCGGCGCGCCTCGCCTCGCCCGCTGCGCGCGGTCATGCTGGCCGTGCTCTTCGCCGTCCCGCTCGTCTTCAGCGTCGCAGCGCCCGCCGCGCCGACCAGGGCGGACCAGCTGGGCGACGCGCAGGCGCAGCAGCAGCAGCTGCAGCAGCGGATCAAGCAGCAGCAGCAGGCCCTGGCGTCGCTCAAGGCGGCCGAGGCGCAGCTGCAGGCCGCGCTCAGCCAGACCAGCCAGCAGCTGTCCGCCATCAACGTGAACCAGGCCCAGCTGGCCAGCCAGATCGACCAGGCGACGGCCGCGCTGGCCGTCGTGCAGGGCCACTACCAGGATCTCGTGGGCCAGCTGGCCCACCTGGACTGGACGCTGGGCCTGCTGCAGGACGAACAGCAGCAGAGCGAGGACGCCCTCGCGGCCCGGCGGCAGCTGCTGGCCGACCGTCTGGCGCAGGCGTACCAGACGCAGCAGACGAGCCTCCTGGAGCAGCTCCTCAGCGCCGATTCGTTCACCACCGTCCTCTCCCAGGTGAGCGACTACCTCAGCCAGGGCGATCAGGACGCGGCGCTGGCGGCGGAGATCCAGCAGGACCAGCAGGCCCTCCAGGTCCTCCAGGCGACGACACAGGCAGCGCGCTTCCAGACCGACCAGCTGCGCGCTGCGGTCGCCCAGCAGGCAGCCCAGATGGAGCAGCAGGAGGCGGCCCTCAAGGTCGCCAAGCACCAGCTCGACCTCCTGGAGGCGCAGACGAAGAAGCTCCAGGCCCAGCAGCTGGCGGCTTACCGGGCAGCCGCCAAGAACCAGGCCCAGGCGGCGGCGCTGCTGCGGCGCGAGCAGCAGGCGGAGAGCGACCTGCAGGCCCAGATCGACGCCCTCATCGCGGCCCAGTCGCAGGGCGGCGGCATCCCCTCGCAGTACAGCGGCAAGTTCACCTGGCCCCTCGTGGGCACGATCAGCCAGGAGTTCGGCTGCACCGGCTTCCCGGCCGAGCCCCCCCTCGGTGACTGTGCCCACTTCCATCGTGGCATCGACATCGTGGGACCCTACGGCGCCCCGATCCACGCCGCCGGCGATGGCATCGTCGAGTTCGTCGGCTACAACCCCTACGACCCGCCGGGCAACCGCGCCTGGATCGTGATCATCGCCCACGCCTCGAACCTGCAGACCTGGTACGCCCACATGCAGCCCCGCATCCCCGGCGGCATCTATGTCGGGGCGCAGGTCAGCCAGGGCCAGGTGGTGGGCTGGGAGGGTTGCACCGGCAACTGCACCGGCCCGCACCTGCACTGGGGGGTGCTCCTCGATGACACCTGGGTGAACCCGCGCCTGTTCCTGTAGGCGCCGCGCGGCGCGGTGTAGCATCCCGGCCGTGAAGAGCGCGCTGGCGGTCATCCTGGCTGGAGGGGAAGGCGAGCGGCTCTCGCTCCTGTCGTCCGAACGGGCCAAGCCGGCGGTGCCCTTCGGCGGCAAGTACCGCATCATCGACTTCGCGTTGAGCAACTGCATCAACTCGGGCATCACGGACGTGATGGTCCTGACCCAGTACAACCCTCGCTCGCTCAACGATCACATCGGCCTGGGCCGGGCCTGGGACCTGGACCGCAACAGCGGCGGCATCCGCCTGATGCAGCCCTACATCGCCCGCGGGCGAGGCAACATGGACTGGTACCGCGGCACGGCCGACGCGGTCCTGCGCAACCTGACGTCGGTCATGGAGTCACCGGCCGACGTGGTCCTGGTCCTGGCCGGCGACCACATCTACAAGATGGACTACGACCCCTTCATCCGGGCCCACCGGCGCCACCGGGCGGACGTGACGATCGCCGTGCGCCCGGTGCCCCTGGGCGATGCCCATCGCTTCGGGATCCTGGCCCTTGACGACAGCGACGCCGTCGTCGAGTGGCAGGAGAAGCCCGAGCACCCCCGCAGCGACCTGGCGAGCATGGGCATCTACGTCTTCACCAAGCGCGCCCTGGTCGAGTGGCTGTCCGAATCGCGCGTCGACTTCGGGCGTCACGTCATCCCCGCCATGCTGGAAGCGCGGGCGCGCGTCTTCGGCTACGCCTTCGACGGCTATTGGCAGGATGTGGGCACCGTCGAGAGCTACTGGCAGGCCAACATGGACCTGCTGGCCGAGCGCCCCGAACTGGACCTGGACGACCGCGCGTGGGTCATCCACACGCGCTCGGAGGAGCGGCCCCCGGCCCGCATCGGGCCGACGGCGGCGGTGCACCGCAGCATGATCAGCCATGGCTGCGTCATCAACGGCACCGTCGAACGCTCGGTGCTGGGCCCTGGCGTGCACGTCGGGATCGGCGCGGTCGTGCGCGACAGCATCGTCTTCCTGGACACGGATATCCGGGCGGGGGCGGTCGTCGATCGCGCGATCATCGACAAGAACGTGACCATCTACCCCAACGCCGTGGTCGGCCAGGGCGACGACATGGACGTGGTCAACCGCCAGGAGCCGACGCGCCTGACGACCGGCATCACCCTGGTCGGCAAGCGGGCCGTCGTGCCCCGTGGCGTGCGCCTGGGGCGGAACTGCAAGGTCGCCGAGAACGCTCGCGCCACCGACTTCCGGTCGCGGGTCGTGCGCAGCGGCAGCTCTGTCGAGGCGCATCGAGGCGCCGTGCAGGTCGCGCCCGCGGGCGCCCGACGGTCCGGCCGGCCGGCCGTCGTCTGAAGGCCCGCGTGGGCCCGGCCGCCCCGGGCGTGCCGCCGGTCGGCCGCTGGCTGGCCGAGCTGGATCTCGAGATCCTGGAGCAGGGTGAACGCGATGGCGTGCACAGCTGGGACATCCGGCTGCACGGGCGACGCCGGCGTGACATCCGCGCCACGGTCATCCTGCAGGCGGCGGTGGCCTGCGTCCTGTGGGTCCACTACGCGCCGCCACTCGGCGACAGCTTTCGTCGCACGTATCGTCAGCTGCTGCACTGGAACGACGAGCTGCCGTTCGCCAAGTTCGCCCTGGGGGCCGACGAGCGACTCGTGCTGGCGACCGAGCTCGCGCCGGCGACCCTCGACCGCGATGCCCTGGGCTGCGCCCTGGCGCGCCTGACCGCCATCTGCGACCTGCTGCGCGACGAGTCGGCGTCGTGGATCTGGCCCGGTGGCCTACCGCAGGCCGCTGTGGGCGGCCGCCCGTCGGCGATCTTGGAACGCTACGCCGAGGCGCTCGGCGACCTCGCCGGGAACCCGCCCGTCGGCGATCCATGAGACGACGGCCGGGACGCCTGGGCCCGGCGCCCGGCGCGGCCATCCTGGCGGTCGCCCTGGGGGCGGGTCTGGCGGGGCCCTTCGCCGCATCGGCCGCCGCGGCGGCCGCACCGGACGCGCTGGTCACCGGCGCCTCGACCTACACGGTGGATCCGGCCGGCCACGCCGTGCACGTCACCGTGGACATGACCGTCGAGGACATCCGGCCCGACACGTCGAGCACCATCTACTACCTCAGTGGCTACCGCCTCGCCATCCAGCCGCAGGCGGTCGGCGTGCGCGTCACGCACGGTGCGACCGTGCTGGCCGCGCAGACCAGCACGGCCGATGGATACATCGCGCTGGAGGTGACGTTTCCGGCCCGTCTCTACCGCAACCACACGCAGGCGTTCCAGGTGCGCTACGACCTGCCCGACGGCGGCCCCCGCACGGCTGGCCCCGTGCGGGTCGCGCCGGGGGTCGTCGCGTTCTACGCCTGGTCGTACGGGGCCGACCGGGCCAGCGTCCAGATCCTGCTGCCCGGCGACTGCCAACCGGCCACGGAGGGCGACCCGCTGGTCGTGACCCGCACGGGCGGCGTGGTGCATCTCGCCGCGGACGCGATCCGTGATCGCGCCACGTGGCTGGCGTCGATCAGCGCCACCTGCCCGGATCAGCTGACAAGCCTTGCCGCCAGCGTGCCGGTCGAAGGGGCGACCGCGACGGTCCAGGTCCACGGTTTCCCCGACGACCCGGCCTGGCGCACCACCGTCATCGACCGCTTGACGCGCGGCCTGCCCGTCCTGACCGATCTTGTGGGCCTGCCGTGGCCGATCGCCGGGCCGCTCGACGTGACCGAGGCCTACACCCCGTCGCTGGCCGGCTATGCCGGCTTCTACGAACCACCCCCCGCCACTGGCGACCTGGCACGCATCGAGATCTCCGAGGATCCCGCGCCGCTGGTCATCATCCACGAGGCGGCGCACGCGTGGTTCAACGACCGGCTGTTCCAGGAGCGCTGGATCGACGAGGGCCTCGCCAACACCTACGCCTCGCTCGTCCTGGCGCGGCTCGGTGACCCGCCGGCAGATCCGGATCCGGTGCAGCGCGGGGAGGCCGCTGCCTTCCCGCTGGAGTCGTGGCCGGCTCCAGGCGCGATCACCGACAGGCCTACGCAGCTGGCCGAGGCCTACGGCTACGACGCGTCGTGGACCGTCGTGCGGCAGCTCGTGGCGGAGATCGGTCCCGACCGCATGCAGGAGGTGCTCAAGGCCGCCGCGGCGCACCAGATCGCGTACGCCGGACGGCCGTCCCGGGAGGCCCTGCCGCTCACCGGCGGCGGCGTCGACTGGCGCGAGTTCCTGGACCTGCTCGAGCAGATCGGCGGGGCCCATGACGCGGACGCCCTGTTCGCCACGTGGGTCCTGCCAGCGTCGGACGCCGGCCTCATGGCCCAGCACGAGGCGGCCGTCCAGCGATACGCGCAGCTGCTGACGGCGGGCGGCGGATGGCTGCCCGGTGCCGGCGTGCGGGTGCCGCTGGCTACTTGGGACTTCGCGCTCGCCACGACCCGTGTCGCCGAGGCCGGCGCCGTCCTCCAGCTGCGCCAGCGCATCCGTGGGCAGGCCACCGCGCTGGGGTTGACGGTGCCGGCGGCGCTCCAGGCGAGCTACGAGAGCGCGACGGGGGAGCTGACCGCGACCCTCGCCCTGGCGGACGACGAACTCACCACGATCGGCGTCATCTCCAGCGCTCATGCCGCGGTGACGGCCGACCACGATCCGTTCGTGAGCATCGGGCTCCTCGGCTCGGCGCCGCAGGCCGCCCTCGATGCGGCCGGGCGCGCCTTCGCCGCCGGCGACGACGTGGCTGCCCGTGCGGCCGCCGGGACGGCCCTGGCCACCCTCACGGCCGCCTCGACCCTGGGCCAGGAGCGCGTCGCGTTCGTGGTGGGCCTCTTCGCCGTGCTGCTCATCATCGTGGCCCTCGTGACGGGCCGCCGCGATCGGCGGAGGCGCCTGGCCAGGGCCGGCCCGCGGCAAGCCGCTGGTACACTCGGCGCCGACCTCGCGTGGGCCGCCCCGCCCGCGCCGGGGCCCGAGCCCGGATCAGAGGAACCGCCACCGTGACGCCCCACTCCGCGCTGTCCCAGCGGCTCGCCTGATGCAACGACGCCCCCCTTCGCACGAGATCCTGTCGGGCGACTCGGCCGACGTCTACTTCGCCCGTGCCAATGAGGTCCTCGATCGCGAAGGCCTCGATCCCCTCGTCACCATGGAGGTCTTCACGCGACAGGAGGCCGTCCTGTGCGGCATCGACGAGGCGAAGATCCTGCTCGCCCACGCGCTGGCCGACGCGCCGGAGGGTGAGCGCGTCATCGAGGCCCTGGATGACGGCGACCTGATCGCGCCCAAGGAGATCGTCCTGCGCATCCATGCCCGCTACCGCCGGTTCGGCCTGTACGAGACGGCCATCCTGGGCATGATGGCCCAATCCACCGGGTGGGCCACCGCGGCGCGGGCCACGGTGGAGGCGGCGGCCCCGGCGCCGGTCATCAGCTTCGGGGCGCGCCACGTGCACCCGGACGTGACCGACAACCTGGACTACGCGGCGATCGTCGGCGGCTGCGTCGGGGCGTCCACGCCGGCCGGCGCGCGCCTGGCCGGCCTGCGGCCCACCGGCACGATGCCGCACGCCCTGGTCCTGATCTTCGGCGACACCGTCCGCGCCGCCGAGGCGTTCGATCGCGACCTGGAACCGGACGTGCCGCGCATCGTCCTGGTCGACACCTTCAAGGACGAGGCGGAGGAGGCGCTTCGGGTCGCCCACGCCCTCGGCGACCGCCTCTATGGCATCCGCCTCGACACGCCGTCGGAGCGGGGCCGGGTGACGATCGACCTGGTCAAGGAGGTCCGCGCCCGCCTGGACATGGAGGGCTTCAGTCACGTCCGCATCATCATCAGCGGGGGCCTCAACCCGGAGCGGATCGCGCGGTTCAAGGAGCAGGACGCGCCGGTGGACTCCTACGCCGTGGGGTCCTACATCAGTGGCGCCAGTCCCATCGACTTCACCGGTGATCTCAAGGAGATCGATGGGCGACCGATCGCCAAGCGGGGCCGTATCCCGGGCGTGACTCCCTCGCCGCGGCTGCGGCCGGTCGACCTCGCCGCCTGGCGCGGAGCCTGAGCGTCAGGGGTTCGCCGTCGGGTCAAGCCGGGCGACCCACAGGATGCCGATGAGGGTCTTGGCGTCCTCGATCTCGCCGCGCTCGGCCATCGCCAGCGCCGTCCGCCACGGTAACCGGACCACCTGGAGGTGTTCGTCCTCCTCCGGTCCGCCGTAATCGCGGACGGGCCGGAGGTCCGTCGCCAGGTAGAGCGTCATGGCTTCGCTGGCGAAGCCGGGCGCCGTCCAGAAGTGCCCCAGGCGGCGCCACGTCCCGGCGTCGAAGCCGGTCTCCTCGGCCAGCTCCCGCGGCGCGGCCTCCTCGGGCGGCTCGATCGTGCCGTCGGCGCGTCGGTCGAGCGTGCCGGCGGGGATCTCCAGGAGCACGCGCTGGGCGGCCGAGCGGAACTGGCGCACGAGCAGGACGTCGGGGCCGTCCAGAGGCACGATCGCCACCGCTCCCGGATGGTCCACGATCTCGCGCTGGTGCTGGCGGCCGTCCGGTCCGCGCACCGTGTCGACCCGGAAGCGGATGAAGCGGCCGGCATGGACCGTCCGCCGCGCGATGGTCGTCTCGCGGAGCGCCGCATCGTCGTCGGGCGCGTCGCTCACGCGGCGAGTATAGGCGGCGCCTCCAGGCGGCAGGGTGGCGACGGCGAGGGCCGCATCGGTGTGCTTGGCCGGCGATGCGGGCCCGCGGCACGCGGATGTGGTGCGGCGCCGCGACTGGTACTTCCGTACTACCCGCCGGACGGGTAGCGGGCGCCTCCGGCGACCCGATCTCCGCACGAACGGGGGCCGCGAGCCCCACCCCACCGCCGTGATGCGGTCCGGGTGGTGGTTCCGGGCCCCGACCCACCAGTACCTCCTTCTCATCGACGCGCACGAGGGCACTTGCGAGCATCGCCGTGCGATCGACGCCTGTAGCGCCGGTCGTGGACCGCAGGTCGCGGTCCGTTTCTGATGATCGACCGGAGACCACGATGGACAAGGTCAAGGACAGCACAGACCTGCTGGCCCGCTCGTGGCGGTGGCGGCTCGCCTCCTGGCGGTGGCGCCTCGCCTCCTGGCGCTGGGACGTGGCGGCGTCATGGCGCTGGGATGTCGCCGCGTCATGGCGATGGGAGCGCGCAGCTTCCTGGCGCTGGAACTAGGCGACCCGGGGGCGCCGTCGCGCCCCTGACCAGCTGAAGATCCCCGCCGCCACAGGGCGGCAGGGCAGACCCCGACGACGAGCGGGCCCGGGCGGGTCACGCTCGTTTCGCCCTGTCCGGTTGACCCCGCCTTCCGCGCCGCGTATCGTCCGGCCCCTATGCGGCGCCTTCCGCTTGCCGTGGGCGGCGCGGTCCTGTCGGCGGTCATGCTGGTGGCCGTCCTTGCCCCGCCACCCGCCCTCACGTCCTCGGCGACCTTACCCGACATGGCCGTGGCCCCGGCGTCGACCGCGGCCAGCTGTACCGGGTGGACGAGCACGTACGTGCCGCCGCCCTCGATCACCGTCGGGATGGTCCAATCGGGCAACGTCAGCAGCGTCGTGCAGGTGCCCTTCATGACGTACGTGGAGACGGTCCTCGCCGCCGAATGGCCCAACTACGGAAGCGAGTACCTCCAGATCGGGGCGCTGGCCGTCAAGCAGTACGGCTGGTACTACACCATCCACGGGCGGGTGGATCACTCGTTCATGGGCCAGTGCTTCGACGTGCGCAGCGACACGTACGACCAACTCTATAACCCCAAACAGCCGGTCCTGCAGGCCGACAAAGACGCGGTCGCCGCCACTTGGCAGATCTCGCTCCGCAAGGCCGGCGTCTTCTTCCTGCCCCATTACAACAGCAAGAACGTGAATGGGACCGGCACGACGTGCGGCACCGGCGGCACGAGTACGGGGACGTTCCTACCGCAGGATGCGGTCAAGGACTGCCTCCTCAGGCAGGGGATGTCCAGGGACGCAGTCCTGCACCTCTACTTCGACCCGCCCAAGCCCCCGCTGAGCATCGACGACCTGGTGAACCTGGCGGGCGGCGACCGCTACGCGACGGCCGTGGCCATCTCCGCCTGGCACTTCAAGCCAGGCGTGGCGGCCGTCGTCGTGGCCAGCGGCGCGAACTTTCCCGATGCGCTCGCAGGTGGCCCGCTGGCGGCCCGGCTGGGAGGTCCGATCCTGCTACTGCCGCCGGGTGACGACATCCCAGTCGGGGTGGCTGCCGAGCTGACGCGCCTGGCCCCGGCACAGATCATCGTCCTCGGCGGCGAAGGGGTCATATCGCCGGCCCAGTTCGGCGCGCTGGCCGCCTTCGTGCCGGACCAGGACGCCACCAAGGTCCTGCGCTTGGCCGGGCCCACGCGCTACGACACCGCCATCGCCGTCTCCCAGTTCGCGTTCCCGACCCTGCCCGGAACGCCACCCGTCCCGCCCGCCGTGCCGATCGTCTTCCTGGCCGATGGTGCGCTGTTTCCCGACGCCATGGCCGGCGCCTCGGCCGGGGCACGCCTGGGCGGGCCGGTGCTGATGGCGGACCCCACCAAGTCGCTCGCCGACCAGCCCGCCCTCGTGGCCGAGCTCCAGCGGCTCCAGCCAGCGGCGATCCGCGTGCTGGGAGGTCCCTCGGTGGTCTCCGACAGCTTCCTGCAGGACCTCCAGCAGGCCCTCCCGCCGCTGGCGCCCGATATCGCGCGGATCGCCGGGCCCGACCGGTATGCGACCGCCGCCGCACTAGCCGCCGCGACCTACACGGCCGGCGAGCCCTTCCTCTTCCTTGCGTCGGGCCTGAACTTCCCGGACGGCCTCGCCGGGGCGGCGCTGGGTGGCCCCATCCTCTTCCTGCCGACCGCGGCGCCGGTGTCGTTCGCCGTCCTCTACGAGATCGGCCAGCTGGCCGGGCAGCAGCTGGTCCTGCTGGGGGGCAACGGGGCGGTGGGCGACTCCTCGGTGGCGGCGGCGGGCTACGCGTTCGAGTTCCCGCCCACGCCCAGTCCGTCCCCGTCGCCAAGTCCGTCCCCGTCGCCAAGTCCATCCCCGTCGCCGTCTCCGTCCCCGAGCCCCTCGCCGTCCCTGTCGCCGTCCGCGTCCACCGGCCCCTGAGCGGCTGGACGCCGCCGCGGCCGGCGCGTCGCGGATGGTAGTGTCGGCCGATGCCCGGCGGCTCTCTCGTGCGGCTCCTCCCCGGCCTGGCACGGACGATCGTGCGCCGCGCCGGTGCCGACCTGCCCTTCATGCTGGCCGTCTGGCTGCTGTTGACGAGCGGCGTCACGCTCGTCGCGTCAAGCGTCCTCTACGGCGAGACCGTGGCGCTGGGGGGCATCCGGCGTTCCCTCGAGGCGGCCCCCGCCGCTGACCGGGGCGTGCAGGTCGAGACGTCCTCGCCCGCCGGCGGGGTGGCCGGCCTCGATGGCGCGGTGCGCCCGCTGCTGGAGTCGGCGCTGGGTAGCGGTGGGAGCGTGACGCTCGCCCTCCGCTCGCCCTCGTATTCGATCGTCGGCGCACCCGGGACGCCACTCGTCGTGCTGGGCGGCTACGCCGACCTGGAGTCGCATGCCCAGCTCGTGGAGGGGTCGTGGCCCACGCCCGGCCGGCAGCCCCTGGACGCCACGATCTCCCAGGGGGCCGCGGCGTCGCTGCACCTCCACGTCGGGGACAGCCTCGGCCTCGCCGACGCGTCGACGCCCGGGGCGAGCCCCGCCGTGGCGGTCGCGTCGGCCCGGATCGTGGGCATCTGGAAGACCGACCCCCAGGACCCCTACTGGCTGGGGGACACGCTCGACGCGAGCGGCGCGGACAGCAACGGGGTGGCACCCCTGCACGGCCCGCT
This sequence comes from Candidatus Sulfotelmatobacter sp., assembly GCA_035622975.1. GTDB lineage: Bacteria > Chloroflexota > Limnocylindria > Limnocylindrales > CSP1-4 > DASPUH01. Next base: position 3,547 of record DASPUH010000018.1, on the reverse strand, counting down.
CTTCGTCTCGCCCGACGACCTCCTGCACACCCCGGCCACGGTCCTCGACGTGCGCTGGCGGGGAACGCCCGGGCCCGCCGCCCTTCGCCCCGAGACCATCGGCGACCTCCGGGCCCGGCTGGCGACGCTGCCGTCGGCGGTGCTGGCGGCCGCGCCAGTCGGCCACTACGTGCAGGTCAGTAACGGCCTGGCGAACGTGCTCGGGTCGATCGCCGCGGCCGGCGTGGCCAACGGCACCAACGTGCTGCTGCTCGTCCTCCAGTACGCCGTCCTGGCGGCCTATGCCGTCCTGCTCGTGGCGGCCATGCTGAGCGACCGGAGACGCACTGAGCTGGCCCTGCTGCGCTCGCGCGGGGCCTCGACCTTCGACCTGCTCGTGCTGGCCATCGGCGAGGCCCTGCTCCTGGCCGTGCCGGCCGTGCTCGTGGCCTGTGCGGCGAGCGTGGCCATCGTCCTTGCCCTTGGCAGCGTCGGGCCGCTTGCCGCAGCGCACCTGACGGATGACGTCCAGCTGGATGCCGCCCCGGTATGGGCCGCCGTAGGGGCCGCAGCGGCGGGCATCGTCGTCCTGGCGGCACCCGTGCTGGCGGGCGGGCGGCACCTCGCCTCGGTGCGAGGCGCTATGGCGCGGCCGCTGGCGCGGACCCTGGCCCAGCGCCTGGGGCTGGACCTGGCCCTCGTCGTCGTCGCAGCGATCGCGCTGTGGCAGCTGCGGACATACGGCGCGCCGCTCACCGCGGATGCCCGTGGCGCGCTCGGCGTGGACCCCCTGCTGGTGGCCGCGCCGGCCTTCGGTCTGATCGCCGGAGGCGTCCTGGCGACCCGCCTCGTGCCCCGGCTGGCGGAGCTGGCCGAGCGCCTGCTGGTCCGGCGCCGCGGCCTGGTCGCACCCATGGGTGCTCGCCAGCTGGCACGGCGGCCGCTTCGCTACACGCGGGCGGCCCTGCTGCTCGTGCTGGCGTGCGCCCTTGTCGTGTTCGCGGCGGTCTATGCCGCCACGTGGACGCGGTCGCAGGAGGACCAGGCCGCCTACCAGGCGGCGAGCGACCTGCGCCTCGTGGCGACACCGACCGCGCGCCTGCCGGACTGGGCGGCAGGGGACGCCATCCGGGCCCTGCCCGGCGTGGTCCGGGCGATGCCCGTGGAGCGCCAGACGTTCTCCGCCAGCGGCACCATCCGGGACGGCGCCATGCTGGCCGTGGAACCCGACCTGGCCGCGACGATGCTGTCGCCCGCGGCGACGGGCGGCCGTGATCCGGGTCCCGCCCTGGCCGCGCTCGTGAAGGCGCGCCCGGCGTCCCAGGGGGTCGCGCTCGCCGGGCAGCCGACCGTCCTGCAGCTGACCGTGCACCTGACGCAGGCACGATCCGAGGAGGGCATGAGCGAGCCCGTGGACCTCCAGGTCATCCTGAGGGATGCCGACGGGCGCCTGTTCCGCGTCCTGCCCGACGCGACCGTCCCCTTCGACGTCACCCAGACGGTCGACGTGCCGCTCACCGGGACGCTCTCCGACCGCCAGTTGCGGCCTGCGTACCCGCTCGTCCTGGAGGCCGTCCAGGTCACCTCGATGGGCTTCTACATCGACGGGCAGGCGACCCTGGAGCGCGTCCAAACGCTGGCGGGCGCCTCGACCGTCCCGGTGCCCGTGGCGCTCGAGCCGGCGGCCACGACCGTCGCCCTGACATCCGCCCCGGACGGAAGCCAGGTCACGACGGCCCTGTGGTTCGCGCCGGAGGTGGCGGGCACGCCGATGGCCGCGGTCGTCGATCAGGCGTTCCTGGACCTCACCGGCGCCCATGTCGGCGACCACGTGCCGGTGTCGACCAACGGCGGCATGCTCGTGTCGCTGGATGTCGTGGGTGTCGCCCCGCTGTTCGCGCCGCTGGACCCTGCGAACCCCTTCGTCGTGGTGGACGAACCGACCCTGGACCTGCAGCGCCTGCTCATGACACAGGACATCGGGACGACCGCCGAGTGGTGGCTCCAGGTGGCCCCCGGCCAGGCGGCGCCGCTCACTGCAACGCTGGCGGGCCAGCCCTTCACGGCCCAGCAGGTCATCGGCCGTGACGCCCTGGCGCACACCCTGCTGACGGACCCCGTCGCACTTGGCACGGTCGGCGCGCTGGTGCTTGGCGCCCTGGCGGCCATCGCGTTCGCGGCCATCGGCTTCCTCGTCAGTGCCGCGGTCTCGATCGCGGAACGGACGGGCGAGCTGGCGCTCCTGCGAGCCCTGGGGCTCTCGGCACGGCAGCTGCGGGCGTGGCTCTCCCTGGAGCACGCGGCGCTGCTGCTGCTCGGACTCGCCAGCGGGTCGCTCCTGGGCCTGCTCATGGCGTGGCTCGTCCTGCCCTTCACGACCCTCGGCCCAGGCGGGGCGGCCTCGGTGCCGCCGCCGGTCGTGGATGTGCCGTGGACCGTGCTCGGCGCGGTCGTCGTGCTGGCCATCGCGCTCCTCGCGGCGGCGCTGGCGATCGTGGGTCGGACGCTGCCGCGCATCCGCCTGGCGACCGTCCTGCGGTCCGGCGAATGACCTGGCTGCGTCTCACCTGGCGACGGCTGCGGCGCGATCGGGCAGCGGCGGCCGGGCTGGTGACGCTGGTGTTCGTGACGACCTTCGTGTTCGCGGTGGCGCCGCGGGCCCTGGCCGCGGCCGCCGACCAGGCGCTGCGCCAGGAGATGGCCGCGGCCACACCCCTCGATCGGAACATCCGTCTGGACCAGGTGACGCCTCCCTCGAACCCCCGTGCGACGGTCAGCGACGTCATCCAGCAGGGCGATGCGTTCGCTGCCGGGCTGCCGGGCGCCCTCCGGGCCATCGTCGGGACGCCGCCCGCTTCGCCGTCCTACGTGATCCAGACGCCCCTGTGGTCGGCCCTGTCGGGGACCCCCATCGACGCCGTCATCGCGTTGCGCATCCAGCAGGGAGTCCAGGCACACCTGACGCTCACCGGCGGACGCTGGCCGACCGGGGACACGACCTCGGCGCCCGACCAGGTCCCAGGGGCGATCCCGGATGCGACGCTCATCACCTTCGAGGCGGCCATCAGCGACGATGCGGCTCGGGCGCTCCAGGTGGGCCTCGGAGCGCGGCTCATGCTGGCCCCCGAACCGACCGACGCGTATGCGGTGGGCCGACAGATGCACGCCGCGGTGGTCATCGTCGGGACGTATCAGCCGACCGACCGGAACGATCCCTACTGGATGGACGACGCGACCGCCGAAGGGTTCACCATCCGAGCCCTCGATCCCGAGCACCCGAAGGTCGACACCTCGCTGCTCCTCTCGCCGGACGCCTACCCGGCCCTCCTGGCCGAGACCGACCAGTTCGGGACGACCGTCTTCGTGGGCCCACCGTCGCAATCCACCCTGCCCCTTCACTACGAGTGGCGCTTCTACGTCGACGCGGCGCAGATGCGGTCGGGGCAGGTCGGCGCGCTCATCGGGGCCATGCGTCGCACGGAGACGGTCTTCCCGGTGGGCACGCCGGCCATCAACGGCCCCGACGCGGACCGGGTGAACCTCCAGTCCGGGCTGCTGCGCCTCCTCG
>DASPUH010000017.1:0-8252 GCA_035622975.1 Candidatus Sulfotelmatobacter sp. | reverse complement strand
GCCGGAGTAGGAGACGGCCGTGTCGATGAAGTTGACGCCGGCCTCCCGCGCGGAGGCCACGATGCGCGCCGCCTCCGGCTGCTCCGTGTACGACCCGAAGAGCATCGTGCCCAGGCAGATCGGCGAGACCTTGAGCCCGCTTGCCCCGAGCGACCGGTATTCCATGCGGTCAGTATGCGTGCCGGTCGGCAACCCTGAAGGAGGATGGACCCGTGAAGTACGGCATGAACCTGATGTTGTGGGCTGACGACATGCGCAATGAGCTGCTGCCCGTCCTGGAGTCGCTCCGGCGCATGGGCTACGACGGCGTGGAGGTGCCGGTCTTCGACCTCCAGCCGGCCAAGTGGACGGCCTGGGGCAAGCGGCTCGACGACCTCGGGCTGGAGCGCACGGCCAACCACGTCATCGCCCCCGAGTTCGACCCGGTGAGCCCCGACCCGGCCGTCCAGCGGCGCGCCTATGAGCACATGGAGCGGGTCGTGGACTGCTGCCAGGCGGTGGGCGCCACCGTCCTCGCCGGGCCCCACCAGGTCGCCCTGGGCGTCTTCACCGGCCGCGGCGCGACGGCCGAGGAGTGGGCCCGCAGCGTGGCCCACATCCGCCGCGTCGCTGAGTACGCGGCGCCGGCCGGCGTCCTGCTGACCGAGGAGGTCGTCAACCGCTTCGAGCTGTACCACCTCAACACCATGGCCCAGGCCATCCGGTTCGTGGACGACGTGGGGCACCCCAACTGCCGCATCCACCTCGACACGTTCCACGCCAACATCGAGGAGAAGCGCCCTGGCGATTCGATCCGCGCCGCCGGCTCGCGGATCGGCTACGTCCACATCTCGGAGAACGACCGGGGGGTGCCCGGCAGCGGCCACGTGGCCTGGGATGCCACCTTCGACGCCCTTGTGGCGATCGGGTACGATGGCTGGCTGACGGTCGAGTCGTTCGGCGACGCGCTGCCCAACCTGGCCGCCGCGACCAAGATCTGGCGTCCCCTCTTCGACAGCCAGGAGCAGGTCGCGACCGAGGGCCTGGCCTTCATGAAGCGCATGATGGCCGCGCGCCGGCCCGTCGCCGTGTGACCGCAGGGGGTGCATGTCGGTGTCATACGGTCTGCTGCAGCGGTGGCGGCCCTCCACCCGCACCTCGGTCGTCCGTGACCGGGGCGGGTCGAGGCGCACCCTGACGCTCGACGACATCGAGCGGGGCTGGCGCGTGGAGGACAGCCAGGCCAGGCCGATCGGCCGCGTGGCACAGGTCGACTGGTCCGGCCTCACGATCTCGCGGGGCTTCCTGGGACGCAGGCTGTTCGTACCGCTCAGGACGGTCGCGATGGTGCATGAAGGGGTGGTCCAGCTCAGCGTGACGGTGGCGTGGGCGGAAGCCCGCGACGGGCCCGCGTAGGCGCCCCTCCGGAGCGGTCAGTACCCGTCGACCACGACGTTCCGCAGCGGCAGGCCACGACGATAGCGGTTGACCTGGGCGGTCGCGATGGCCCACGCCCGCTGGGCAGCCTGCCGGGTCGAGCCCGCCACGTGCGGGGTGAGGACGACCCCCGGGGCAGACCAGAGGGGGTCGTCCTTGGGCAAGGGCTCGGGGTCGGTGACATCCAGGGCGGCACGCAGCCGGCCGGCCTGGAGCTCGCCGAGCAGCGCCCGGGGGTCCACGATCGCCCCGCGCGCCGCGTTCACGAGCAGCGAGCCGGCCGGCATGGCGGCCAGGAACCGGCGGTCGACCATGCCGCGCGTCTCGGCGGTGAGCGGCACGAGCAGGATCACGATGTCGGCCTGCGGCAGGAGCGCCGGGAGGTCGTCCGGCACCGCCACGCCGGGTCGTGCCCGACGGGCGACACCCCGCACGGTCATGCCGCAGGCCGCCAGGCGCCGGCCGAGCGCCCGGCCGATGGAGCCGTAGCCGACGATCAGCGCGGTGCGCCGGCTGAGCTCGTCGCTCGCCATGACCCATTCATCGGGCCGCCAGATGCGGCTGCGCTGCGCGGCGACGTACTTCGGCAGGTCCCGCTGCGACGCAAGGATGGCCATCAGGGCCCACTCGGCGACGGCGTCATCGTAGGCGCCGGCGGCATCGCAGAGGATCGCCCCGGGTGGGACATGGCCCTCCAGGCGGTCGACGCCGGCCGACAGAGCCTGGATCACCTGCAGGCCTCCGATCCCGGAGAAGAACGCGGCGGGGTCAGGCGGCGTGCCGCCGACCACCACGAAGTCGGCCCTGGACCGGCCAGCCGGCGCGACTCCCGCCCGGGGCATCTCGTGGACGTCGGCCGACCGGGCGAGGCGCTTCGTGATCACGTCCGGAGCACCGGCCGGGATCCACACGACGGGTCGGTGCGGCATGCCCGGAATCTAGACCGACCTGGCCTGGAGGATGGCGCGCGGTGTGAACGACCCCCGGGGTGACGTCATCATGGCGGCCACGAGGCGGTCGCCGCTCGGTCCGTGTCGCTGGAGGTCATCCCGATGGCCGGTTTCACCACGCGCCCGGTGGTCATGGGTACCCACGGGATGGTCGCCGCAGGCCACTACACGGCCGCGCTCCTGGGGTTCGAGGTGCTGGAGCGAGGCGGCAATGCCATCGACGCCGGGGTGGCCGCCGTGTTCGCCCTGGCCCTGGTCAAGCCGTACGAGTGCGGGATGGGCGGCGAGTGCCCCATCCTGATCTTTCGCCCGACGGCGGAGGCGGACCCGAACCCCGTCGCCGTCAGCGGGCAAGGGGTCGCGCCACGACGCGCGACGATCGACTGGTTCCGGGACCACGGCTACGACGCCATCCCCGGCCGCGGCCTGCTGCCGGCCACGGTACCGGCCACCTTCGGGGCCCTCGTCACAGTCCTGATGCGGTACGGCCGGCTCGGGCTCCGCGAGACGCTGGGGCCGGTGGTCGAGCTGGCGCGAGCAGGCTATCCGCTCTATCCGGCCATGCGCGAGGTCATCGCGGAGCAGGCGCCCGTCTTCGCCGCCGAGTGGCCCACGACCGGCGCCGTCTACCTGGACGACGGCACGGTCCCGCCCATCGGGACCCTGGTCCGCCCGGCCGCCTGGGCCGAGACCTTCCGGGCCATCCTGGACGTCGAGAGCCGGCGGCGGCGCCATGGCCGCGAGGCCGCGCTGCAGGCCTGCCTGGACCACTTCTACCGCGGCCCGGTGGCCCAGGCGGTCGGGGCCTTCGTGAGCCGTACCGCCGTCGCCGACGAGGAGGGCCGCATCTCGGGCGGTCTGCTCGAGGCGCAGGACCTGGCGGCCTTCCAGACCACCCTTGAGCATCCGGCCAGCTTCCAGTACCGCGGGCTCGACGTCTACAAGTGCCCGCCCTGGAGCCAGGGCCCGGTCTTCCTGCAGCAGCTGGCCCTGTTGCAGGGGCTCGACCTGCGGTCGATGGGTCACAACTCGGCGGCCTACATCCACCACGTGGTAGAGGCAGCCAAGCTGGCCTTCGCCGACCGGGAGCGCTACTACGGCGACCCGAGCTTCGGGGACGTCCCCCTGGAGGCCCTGCTGGCCCCCGACTACAACACGGCGCGGCGCCGGCTGATCGACCCCGACCGCGCGTCGGGCGTGCTGCGGCCCGGCAGCGTCGCCGCCGCATCCGGCGCCGCACGGAGGGTCGCAGGCGGTCCGAGCCGCGGCGCCGGCGACACGACCCACATCGACGCCGTCGATGCCGCCGGCAACATGTTCTCGGCGACCCCCAGCGGCGGCTGGTTCCAGTCCTCGCCGGTGGTGCCCGAGCTCGGCTTCCCCCTTGGCACGCGGGCGCAGCAGTTCAACCTGCAGGCCGGCCACCCGAATGCCCTCGCCCCGGGCAAGCGACCCCGCACCACCCTCACGCCCTCCCTGGTCCTGCGCGACGGCGCTCCGCACATGGTCTTCGGGACCGAGGGCGGCGACAACCAGGATCAGTGGACCCTGCAGTTCTTCCTCAACGTCGTCGAGTTCGGCATGGACCTGCAGGCGGCCGTCGATGCGCCGCTGGTGCACTCGCTGCACTTCCCCAGCTCGTTCTATCCGCACGACGCCCATCCGCTCGAGGTGGTCGTCGAGGAGCGCCTGGCCGGTCCAGTGCGCGACGCATTGAGCCGCGCCGGCCACCGGGTGGTGGTCGCCGATGACTGGTCCAGCGGGCACGTGACGGCGATCCGCTACACGCCCGGCAGCGGCCTGCTGGAGGGCGCGGCCTCGCCGCGGACGATGACGGCCTACGCCATCGGGCGGTAGCCGCCCGGCGTCTCAGGCCGGGACGGCCGTCCGAGCTCCCGTCGCGATCGTGTCCAGCATCGCCCGGGCGTTGGGCCCGGCGGGAGTGCCGTCGAAGATGGCGCTGCCGCTGACCACGATGTCCACCCCCAGGCTCGCGGCGTAGGCGGCGTTCTCGCGCGTCACCCCGCCGTCCACGCCGAGGAGGATCGGCCGGCCCGAGGCCTCGATGAGCCGACGGCACCGCTCCAGCCGCCGGACGGTGCCCGGCAGGAAGTGCTGGCCCGACCAGCCCGGGTTGATGGCCAGGACCAGGACGTAGTCGAGCGCATCCAGGAGCGGCTCCAGCGCCTCGAGCGGGGTGCTGGGGTTGATACCGACGCCCTTGATGATGCCGCGAGCCGGGTCGTTGGCGTTGCTGGCGTGTTCCAGCTGCTGGAGTACGCGCAGCGGTTGGGCGGCACCCTCGAGGTGGAAGGTGACGAGGTCCGCGCCGGCGGCCACGAAGGCGTCCACCTTGGCCAGGGGATCCTGGACCATGAGGTGGACGTCCTTCAGCAGCGGCGTGCGCATGGCCTTGACGACGGGCGGCCCCAGCGTGAACTGCGGGCAGAAGACCCCGTCCATGACGTCGACGTGGACGAGTTCCACGCCGGCGTCAGCCAGGACCCCCAGCTCGTCGCCGAGGTGCAGCAGGTCGGCCGTGAGCATGCCCGCGGTGAGCCGCGGGCCGCCCGTCAGGAGCCGGTCGAGGATGGTGCCCATGGCGTGGCCCTCACGCGCCGGCGGCGACGAGCGCCGGCTCGACGGGAGCCGCGTCGTGGCGCAGCGTCTCGAAGACCTCGAGGGCCTGGGCCGGCGTGTAGCCCTCGTGGACGACCTTGCGGACTGCCGTCAGCATGGCGATGGGGGCCTCGCTCTGGAAGATGTTGCGGCCCATGTCGACGCCCAGGGCGCCCCCCTGGATGGCCCCGTAGGCCATCTGCAGGGCCTCCAGTTCGGGCAGCTTCTTGCCCCCGGCCATGACGATCGGCACGGGGCAGGCGGCGGTGACCCGTTCGAAGCCGTCGCAGTAGTAGGTCTTGACGATCTGGGCGCCCAGTTCGGCGCACATGCGCGTGGCCAGGCCCAGGTACCGCGAGTCGCGCACCAGCTCCTTGCCGACCGCGGTGACCCCCAGGACCGGGATGCCGCGCTTGTAGCCCTCGTCCACCAGCTGGGTCATGTTCCGGACGGACTGCGTCTCGAACTCGCCACCCACGAACACCTGGACGGCCATGGCGCTGGCGCCCAGGCGCACGGCGTCATCGACATCGAGCGCGACGTGCTCGTTGGAGAGTTCCTTGAGGATCGACGGACCACCGCTGGCGCGGACGACGAACCCCTGCTGCATGGCCGGCGAGACGATCGTGCGGAGGATGCCGCGGGTCAGCATCAGGGCGTCGGCGTGCGGCATCAACGGCCGGATCCGCAGGTCGATGCGCTCCAGGCCGCTGGTCGGTCCCTGGAAGTAGCCGTGGTCGATGGCCAGCATCACGGTGCGCCCGCTCTCGGGCCGGAAGATCTGGGCCAGCCGGTGCTGCATGCCCCAGTCGTAGGCCGTGGCGCCCTTCAGGAAGAACTGCTCGTTCCGCTGCGGGACATCCTCGTAGAACTGCTTGCTGCCGGTCTCGTCCATCTCAGGCATGGTCCGTCGTCCTTTCGTGTCGCCCGGGTCAGGCCCCTGCCGGCCACCACATCGGCCGCAGGAGGCGTTCTTCGGATAGGTCCAGGACCCGGCGATAGACCGCCTGCCAGGACGCATACGTCGCGTCGTAGACGGCACGGTTGGCCGGGTCGGGTTCGAAACTGCGTTCCCAGCGGACAAGCCGGGTGGCCGTCTGCGCCAGGTCCGTGTAGATGCCGGCCCCCACGCCGGCGCACAGGGCGGCCCCCAGGGCCGTCGATTCCTTGACCACCGGGACGCGGATCGTCACGCCGAGCACGTCGGCCACGATCTGGGGCCACAGGGACCCCTTGGCTGCGCCACCGGTCATGACCACCTCATGCACCGCCCGGCCGGTCAGCTCCTCGATGATCGCGAGGTGACCTCGCGACGCATAGGCCGCCTGTTCCTCGATGGCCCGGATGCCTGCCCTGCGGTTGGACCGCGCCGGGTCGTCGACGTCGAACTGCAGGAAGCTGGGCGACGCCTGGACCCAGCGCTTGGTGTCCATGACGTTGGAGAAGACGGCCAGCAGCCCGTTGGAGCCGGCGGCGATCGTGGCGGCGGCCTCTTCCATCACGACGTAGGGGTCCAGCCCGCGCCGTGCGGCCTCCGCCTGCTCCCATTCGCAGAACGCATCGCGGTACCAGCGCATCACGATGCCGCAGTAGAAGCCGATGCCCTCGGTCATCCACTGGCCCGGCAGGGCGTGGCACAAGGTGCGGACGCGGGCCTGCGGGTCGATGAGCGGCTGGTCCGTGACGACGGTCAGCTGCCAGAAGCTGCCGCCCACAAGGGTCACCGATTCGGGCCTGACTGTGCCGATCCCGACCAGGCCCATCTGGGTGTCCGCGCCGCCGACCACGACCGGCGTGCCAACGGCGAGGCCGGTCTCCTCGGCCGCCGCCGGCGTGACCGGTCCGACGACCGTGCCGGGCTCGAGCACGGGGGGTACGACCTCCGGCGGCAGGCCGACGATGGCCAGCGAGGCGGGCGACCAGCCGCGCTCCCGCAGGTCGAAGAGGTTGGAGCTGGACCCGCAGGTCGGATCGGTCACGAATGCACCGGTCAGCCGGTAGAGGACCCAGTCGCTCAGCATGCCGACGTGGGCGATCGCGGCGAACACCTCGGGCTCGTGCTCGCGGATCCACAGGAACCGCGCCGGAGACGTGATGGCGACCCAGTCCCCGCCGGTCTCGAAGATGCGGCGAGCGTCGCCAGACGCGATGAGCTGCCTGGCCTGGTCCGCCGAGCGGCTGTCCACGTTCGGGCAGGCCCAGATCTCACGACCGGTCGAGTCGTACAGGACCATCCCCTCGCGCATGCTCGTGCTGCTGACCCCGGCGATCTCCGACGGCGCGATCCCGGCCCGCGAGATGGCCTCGCGGGTGCACTCGCAGATGAGGCGCCAGTTGCGCGCGGTGTCGAAGACCTGCGAGCCGGGGACCCCCGGCAGGCTGGCGTGGGACCACTCGCGCTGGCCGATGCCGACCTGCTGGCCGGCCTCGTCGAAGACGACGGCCCGGCAGCTGCCGGTCCCCAGGTCGATGGCCAGGACGTGGCTCACCGGACGGACGCCGGTTCGGTCCGGGCGGCCAGGGCGGCCCGGTTCGCCACGTTCTGCATCGGGAGGCCGGCCCGGAAGCGATCGATGTCGGCGGCCGCCATCTCGCCTCCGTGGTGGAGCGTCTCGGCGGTCGACCCGCCCAGGTGCGGCAGGATCACCACATTGGGGTAGGCCAGGAGGGGATGCCGGCCGACGGCGGGCGAGGGCGTGGCCACATCCAGGGCCAGGCCGCCCAGACGCCCGGCGGCCATGGCCGCCTCCAGGGCGGCCTCGTCGACCAGCTCGTGCCGGGCGGTGTTGATGAGGTATGCGCCGGGGCGCATCGCGGCGAACTCCGCGGCGCCCAGCAGGTCACGGCTGTCCGGCGTCAGGCGCGCGTGCAGGGAGACGAAGTCCGAATCGGCCAGCAGCTGCCCCAGGTCGCATGGCTCGGCGTGCATCGAGCGGATCGCCTCGGGTGCCACGTACGGGTCGTACACCAGCAACCGCAGGCCGAAGGCGACGGCACGCTGGGCCACGCGGTGGCCGACCTGCCCGTAGCCGATCAGGCCCAGCGTATGACCGGCGAGGTCATGCCCGAACCACTTCGCTCCCTCGTAGTTGTCATGCCCGAACTCGGCACCGCTGTCGATGAAGCGGGTGGCGTCGGGCAGCCGGCGGGCCAGCGCGATCATGAGGCCCAGGGTCAGATCGGCGACCGCGTCGGCGTTCTTGCCGGGCGTGGTCACGATCGGGATCCCTCGCTCGGTGGCGGCCTGCACGTCGATGTTGACGGGTC
>DASPUH010000016.1:0-5437 GCA_035622975.1 Candidatus Sulfotelmatobacter sp. | reverse complement strand
AGCTTGACCTCCGCCTTGTCCACCCAGTGGTAGACCACGACCTTGATCTTCGTCTGGCTGCCCGGGCCCACGTCGCCGCCGTCGGGGGAGGGGCGCAGCTCGAAGCACTTGCCGCCCTGCCAGATGCCCTTGGCCGCCTGGGCGAAGAACAGGACCGGTCCGACGACGGCGAGGATGTAGGCGCTGGCGGTAGCACGCCCGTCGTCCTGGGTCAAGGGGCCCTCGGCGTTGACGATGGCCACCTCGGGCGTCCCTGCCTCGCCGCCGGTGAGCGTCTGGGCGATCTTCTCGTCGAGGTCGGTGGGCTGCGGGCCGGTCGTCAGGGCGCGGTCCATCTCGGCGTTGATCGTCGTCGAGGCGATCTCCGCCTGGTCGTTGACGCTGACCGTGAAGTCGGCCGAGCCCTTGTACGAGAAGCCGTAGCTCACGCTGCCGCTGCCGTTCGTGTCGCTGTCCGTCTCGTCATCCGCCACGTCGAGGTGGCCGGCCACGGTGCCGTTCGCGTCGGGGCAGGGGTTGAGGGAGACGTCGAAGCTCGACGCGCCCACCACGCGCCCGACCACCGCCCCCGTTGACGGGTCGGTCTTGGACGTGTCGCCACTGATCGAGAGCGTGGCGCTGAAGCGGCCGCCGCTCGCGGACGTGGTCAGGGTCACCTGGATGTTCGTGCTCACGCCGCCGGTCTCGTCGTTGACGGTCGTGCTGAGCGCCGCGGGGCTCGAGTCCGTCCGCGGGTCGTACGCGTCCAGGGCCGTGCCCACGATGACCACCACGAGCGTGGACATCTGGGAGAGCAGTCCATCGGGGTGGCGCTGGGGCGTGCCCAGGTCGGGGGCGGGCCGGAAGACGACCGGCTCGATCGCGCCGCTGGCGAGGCTCGGCGGGACGGCCGCCGCGGCCTGCTTGGCCTGCAACTGCTGGAGTGCCTTGGCCACGTCAGAATCCTGGGTGGCCTGCAGGGTGGCGATGACCGGGCCGATGCCGGACGCGGCGTTGACCTCCGCCCGGTCGGACGCCACGAGGGCCGTGCCAAGCGCGGCAGCCTGGGTCGGGTCGGGCAGGGCGGTCGGGATGAGCTGGGCCACGCTGGCCTTGTCGAACGGGCCGTTCGAGGGCGGAGCGGCAGGGCCGCTCGTGCCCGGCGAGCCGGTGGAAGCGCCGCACGCCGTGGCGAGGAGGGCCAGCACGCACCAGATCGCGGGGAGCACGCGCCGCTGGGCGCCTGGTCGGCTCGGAGCACCCGATCGCAACGGTCACCTCTCAGGATGGCTGGGGGCGGGGTTGGCTCCGGCGCGGTGATTCTCCGGGGCCGCCGGAGGCCGTGTCAATGGATCGCGCCAGCTACCCGGGTGGCGACGACCGGCGGTCACACCTCGACGGTGTCGCGGATGGCGGCCCGGATGCCGTCGGCAAGCTGCTCGAGTTCCGACTCGGTGATGACGAAGGCCGGCGAGACCTGGATGGCCCCGCCGGTCAGGCTCCGGGTGAGGATGCCGTGGGCTCGGGCGGCCTTCGCCACGGCATCCGCGGCGGTGGGCGTCGCGGCCAGGACCTCCGGCGCCAGTTCGACGGCGGCGGTCAGACCGACGGTGCGGACCTGGCCGACGCCCGGCACCGCGGCGAGCTCCAGGCCCAGGGCAGCCAGCTTGGGCTCGAGCGACTTCACGCGCGCCACGAGCCCTTCGGTCTCCAGGATGTCGAGGTTCGCCAGGGCCGCCGCGCAGGCCGCCGCGTGACCCGAGTAGGTGTAGCCATGGCGGAAGACCGGCCCACCCGGGCCGCGATCCCAGAACGGCTCGCGCACGCGTTTGCCCACCAGCACGCCGCCGAGCGGCACGTAGCCGGACGTGACGCCCTTGGCGAACGTGACGAGGTCGGGTGTGATTCCGTACCGCGTCGTGCCCCACATCTCGCCGAGGCGGCCGAAGCCGCTGATGACCTCGTCGGCGATGAGCAGGATGTCGTACTCGCGGCAGAGCCGGCTGACCTCGGGCCAGTAGTACGGCTCGGGCGGGATGACGCCGCCGGCGCCGATGACCGGTTCGCCGATGAACGCGGCGATCTCGTGGCCCCGCGACTGGAACAACGCCCCGAGCGTCTCCGGGTCGTTGGTCGGCACGACCACGACCTCTTCGATCAGGGCGCCGCCGTAGCCGGCCTGGTTGGCGGGGATGCCGGCCAGGGCGGTGCCGTACGCGTGCATGCCGTGGTAGGCCCGCTCCCGCGCGACGATGACGCGCCGCTCGGGGTGGCCGCACGCGTCCCAGTACCGGCGAGCCAGCTTGGACACGGTCTCGACCGCATCGGACCCGCCGGAGGTGAAGAAGACGACCGCGTCCTCGATCGGGGCGAGGGCGGCCAGCCGGTCCGCCGCCCGCAGCGTGACGTCCGTCACGAACGGGCCGAAGGCGGAGTAGGCCGCGAAGCGCTCAAGCTGGTCGGCCACCGCGGCGGCGATGGCGCGCCGGCCATAGCCAACGGAGCAGTACCACAGGCCCCCGGTCGCATCCAGGTAGCGGCGGCCGTCGACGTCCTCGACCCATACCCCGTTGGCAGAACGGAGGACGAGTTCGCCGTCGCGCACGGCGGCCATGTCGGCGAAGGGGTGCCAGAAGTGGCTCATCGGGCTGCGCTCAAGGGTTCACTCCGTCACCTGCTTCATCCCGGCGGGCAGCCTAGCAGAGGGGGCTCCGTCAGTTGATGCTGGCTCCGGGCAGTTCCAGATCCCCTGCGCAGGGCTCGAGGTCTTGGTCGCCGTGAGCATCAGCGCGGAACCCACCGTAGCCTGATGCACTGATGCATCCAAGGCTGATGCTATGATGCGCAGATGCGCACCACCGTGACCCTCGAGCCGGACGCCGACGCCCTCGTCCGCCGCCTCATGCGTGAGCGGGGCCTGAGTTTCAAAGCCGCCCTCAACGAGGCCATCCGTGCCGGTAGCCGGCGCCCCGCAAGGCGCACCTTCCGCACGCCCACGAAGGTGATGGGCCCGCCGGCGATCCCGTTGGACCGGGCGCTCAGGCTCGCTGCGGAGCTCGAGGACGACGAACTGATCCGCAAGCTCGCGGCGCGCAAGTAACGCGGGGCACGGGACCGCGCGATGCAGATCGTGGACGCGAACGTGCTGCTGTACGCCGTCAACGCGTCCGCGGTCCACCACGACAGCGCCCGGACCTGGTTGGACCGATCATTGAACGGCGACGAGCCCGTCGGCTTTGCGTGGGTGGCGCTGCTCGCATTCCTGCGCCTGGCGACACATCCGGCCGTCTTCCCGCACCCGCTCGACGCCCCGCAGGGGATCGAGATCGTTCGTTCCTGGCTGGGCCAGCCACCATCCGTCGTCGTCGAGCCCACCTCGCGCCACCTTGACGTCCTGGCCGGCCTCCTCGTGTCGTCCGGCACGGCCGCCAACCTTGTCAGCGATGCGCACCTGGCGGCGCTCGCCATCGAGCATGACGCGAGGCTCGTGTCCTTCGATGCCGACTTCGGCCGCTTTGACGGCCTCCGCTGGACTCGACCGGGCCGGTAGGCGCGCCGCCGGAGGCTCGGGCCCTGGACCTTGAACGGCTCGTCGAGCAGCGCGTGCGGGAGGCGTTGGCGCCGCGGGCGCGGTCAGCGGAACGGGTTCTCGATGCGGACGCCGCCGATGGTGCGCCGATCCTGCAGGTCCTCGGTCACAAGTCGGGTGGCCCCGGCACGGCTGGCGGCCTCGACGATCAGGGCATCCCAGAACGACAGGCGGTGGCGCTCCTCCAGGCGTGACGCCATGACGATGAGCGGCAGATCGATCGACACCAGCGGCCAGGTGCCGTAGAGGTCCACGATCTCCCGGGCCGCTCGACGGCTCATGGGCGGGTCGAACCGCCGAGTGGCGACCACGTAGAACTCCTGGAGTACCTGCGTGCTCAGGGTGCCCGCGCGGTCCGTCCACAGTCGCTCCAGCAGCCGTTGGGCGACGGACTGTTTCGTGGTCTCCGACCGATCGTGCGCGTACACGAGGACGTTCGTGTCGACGAAGGTCAGGCCCGTCGTAGCCTGCGGGCTAGCGCTCGTGAAGGTCGTCCCGTCGCCACGAGGGGACGCTGTGGCGGGTGGCGCGGTCCATGAGGGCCTGAGCGCGCGCGCGAGCGTCCTCGTACCTGGCGTCCTGCTGGACGAGTCCGTCAAGCTCGCGGGCGACGAGGGCGCTCACCGACGTCCCGCGCTTCGCCGCGATGATGCGGGCGCGGCGGATCACCTCGGCATCCAGCTGCAGCGTGAGATTCGTCCTGGCCAATGGTGGTCCCCACATCTGATTACGTGGACCACAGTCTACCACGTGGTGCAGCCGCTCTGCGCTCGCGATCTCAACGGCCTCCGCGCCGTGATGCGCTCGAGGTCATCAGGGACCAGCGGGTAGGCGACGATGGTTTACGGGGCCGACGGGCGTAGAGTCCGCCGGTGGACCCTGAACGGCTGGTCGAGCAACGGGTGCGGGAGGCGTTGGCCCCGCGCGAGCCGCAGCCTCGCATCTACGCGAAGGTGCGCTGGGTGGGGCCGGCGCGGCCGGGTGCGGCGGGCCGGAACGGTGAGTCGGACGTGGTGGTCGTGGACCCCGAGCGTGGGTGGCTCCTGGCTATCGAGGTCAAGGGCGGGCTGGTCGGGCGGGACGGGCTTGGCCGCTGGTACGCCGGCGAGCGCCATCTGGCAGAGTC
The DNA here is from genome assembly GCA_035622975.1 of Candidatus Sulfotelmatobacter sp. GTDB lineage: Bacteria > Chloroflexota > Limnocylindria > Limnocylindrales > CSP1-4 > DASPUH01. The sequence goes on along the minus strand of DASPUH010000016.1, from coordinate 743 downwards.
GCCGTTCGAGCAGGCGGAGACGGGCGCCCGGGTGCTGGCGCGCACGATCGAGGAGGAGCCTGCGTGGGTCGGGTCGTCGCCGCGGGCCATCCACGCGGTGGCCTTCCCGAGCGTCGATGCCTCCAGCGTGGGCCGGGGCCACGGTGGCCTGGGTCCGGACGCCCCGATCGCCCTGATCCTGGACCGGGCGGACCTGGCCACGGCGGCTGCCACGTCTACCGCTCTGGACCGGATCGAGGCGTTCTGGTCCGGGGATGGGTCGCGCGACCGGCCCTTCACGCCGGAGCAGGTGCAGCTCATCGATGACGTGCTCGCCTGCCAGGTGGCGCTCCGCCCGCTCCTCGCGGGCGACATCGAAGCCGGTGAGCGCGAACTGGTCAGCCCGACCGCGCACCAGCTGACGCTGCTGCGCACCCTGCGGACCGCGCGCCGCGCCTCGATCGTGGGCAGCGCCGGGAGCGGCAAGACGTTGCTCGCCGCCGAGAAGGCGCGCCAGCTCGCGACCGATGGCTACAACACGCTGCTCGTCTGCTTCAACCAGCCGCTGGCCAAGGCGCTGGCCGATGATCCGGCGCTGCAGCCCCTGGAGGCGTCAGGTCGCCTGACCGTCTCCACGTTCCACGAGCTGTGCCGCCGGCTCGGTGCCCAGGCGGGCGTCCTGCCGTCCGAGCCGGCCAACCCCAAGCCGCAGGTGTGGTGGGATGACGTGTTGCCGCGGGCGCTGCTGGATGCAAGCAGCGCCT
>DASPUH010000015.1:0-7655 GCA_035622975.1 Candidatus Sulfotelmatobacter sp. | reverse complement strand
CACGTCGGGGTGCGCCCGGGAGACGGCGGCCACGCCTTCGGGAGCAACGATCAGGTTGAGCAGCTTGATCCGCGTGGCACCCCAGTGCTTGAGCACCTCGATGGCCGCCGTGGCACTGCCGCCCGTGGCCAGCATGGGGTCCAGGATGAGGCAGACGTCGACCGTGGTGGTGTCGGGCAGCTTGTTGTAGTACTCCACCGGGCGCAGCGTCCGCTCGTCGCGGAACAGGCCCAGGTGCCACACCTGGGCGGTCGGCATCAGTTCCAGCATCGCGTCGACCATGCCCAGGCCGGCCCGCAGGATGGGGATCAGGCCGATGCGGTCGGCGAGGCGCGCGCCGTCGGTCATCTCCAGCGGCGTCCGAACGCGTATCGGATCCAGGTGGGCATCGGCCAGGGCCTCGTAGCCGACGAGCCAGCTGATCTCGCGTACCAGCTCGCGGAACTTCTTGGGCTCGGTGCGTTCATCGCGCAGCAGGGCCAGCTTGTGCAGCACGGCCGGGTGCTCGGAGACGTGCAGGTTGGCTGGTCGCACGAATGGGGGGAGAGCGGTCTCGGTCAGGTCGGGCATGCCGCGATTCTAGGCGCCGAAGGCATGGCCGCGCGCGGCCGGCGCGCCGGGTACCATCGCTCGGTGCCCGAACCCCGTGTCCCGTCATGCCCATGAGAACGGGCGTGCGCGCGTCGACGGGCCCTTCGACGCACCCCAGGTGGCCGCGCAATGCGGCGCCGCCGGCCCTCGTGAACGTGCGCCGCGGGAGCATCATCGAGAGCCGGCATCGCGGCGCGATCGTGCAGGTGGGTGCGGACCTGGCGGTCGAGCGGGCGCTCGGTGACCCCGAGACCGTGGTCACCCTGCGCAGCGCGGTCAAGCCCTTCACGTTGATCGCCCTGGTCGAATCGGGTGCGGCGGATGCCCTGCATCTGACGCATGCGGAGCTGGCGCTGATGGCCTCCTCGCACTCCGGCGAGGACATGCACGTCCGCACTCTTCAGGCGGTCTTCCGCCGGGCCACGCTGAGCCAGACGCTGCTGGCGTGCGGCGACATGCCGCCGCTCGACGTGCTCACCGCGGCGCGCCTGGCGCGCGACGGCGAGGCGCCGGGACCCATCCGCCACATGTGCTCGGGCTTCCACGCGGCGAGCATCCTGCTCAGTCGCCATGCCGGCTGGCCGGTCGACGACTACTGGCGACCCGACCATCCCAGCCAGCTGGCCGCCCGGGACGCCGTGGCCCGCGCCTTCGGCGTGCGCCCCGCGGCCCTCGTGACGGTGGGTGACGACTGCGGCCTGGCGACCTACGCCTTTCCCCTGCTGGAGGTCGCGCGCGCGTACGCGCTGCTGGCCGACCCGGCTGGCGTGGCCGTCGGCGAGGCCCGGCGCGGGGTGATCCCTGCGCTGACCAGGATCCGCGATGCCATGCTGGCCGCGCCGGAGATGGTCGGCGGCAGCCGCGATCGGCTGGATACCGCGCTGACCGTGGTCGGGGCGCGAAGCATGGTCGCCAAGAGCGGTGCGGAGGGCCTGCGCGGGGTGGCCCTGCTGCCCGGAGCGCGTGGCCCGCACTCCACCGCGGCCGGGCTCGCCCTGGCCATCGAGGATGGCGGCGACCAGCGGGGCAGCCACGTGGCCGCCGTGGAGGCCGTACGCCAGCTCGGGGCGCTCGACGAACGGGCACTTCGACAGCTGGCGGCGTACGCTCACCCGGTGATGCGCGATCCACAGGGCGACGTGGTGGGCGAGGTGGTGCCTGGTTTCGAGCTGGCGCCCATCTCGGAGCTGGCCTGATCCGACGTTCGGTCGACGATGGCTTCCATCTCTGACCCCTACCGGGTGCTCGGCGTGGCGCGCGAGGCCACCGTCGGTGAGATTCGCACGGCGCATCGCCGCCTGGCCAAGCAGTATCACCCCGACGCTAACGGCGGTGACACCGAGCGCTTCCTGGCGGTGCAGGAGGCGTACCAGGTCCTGAGCGACCCGCTGCGGCGCCGCGAGTGGGACGCGCGCCACCGGCCTGGCCCGGTCCGCGCCGACCCGTCGCCGCGGACGCGACCCATGACGACGCGCGGGAGCGGGGCACGCAGTCCGGCCGCCGGACGGGGCCAGGGCCAGCCGCCGTCGGCCGGCGACGGCGCCACGGGAGCGGCAAGCCCGCGGCAGGCGCGCACGTCGCGGACCCAGACCAACCGGCAGCGGCGCCGACCCGATCCGTTCTCGGCGTCGGGTCGCGACGCCAGCAGCGACTCGTACACTTGGTCGGCGCAGGACGTGCCGTGGTGGTCCAGTGGTCCGGACCGCTCGAGGCGGGCCGTCGACGACGCGGCCGAGCAGGCGACAGGCGCGGGACCTTCGCCGGCGAAGGGCACGACCGGCCCGTCCACCGGGGCCACGGAGCGACCCAAGGGCGCGCCGCCGCGTGCGGGCCAGTCGGGCGCCGACTTCGACGTCTACAACCGATCCTCCGGCGCGGCCTGGTCCATGGCCTCGCGGGCCTACTTCCGGCGCGCCGGGTCGGACGTGCCGCGCGGGGCCGCCGAGCCGTTCGGCCAGCGCTGGACGACCCCTCCTGGCACGCCGTCACGCGGACCGGGCCCCAGCCCGACCGCCGCTCGCGCGGCAGCCGCGTCGTATGCCGCCGCTGACTCGACATCGCGGCCGGCTTCGGCTCGCCGGTCCCCATCCGGGTCGCCCAGCGCCCAGGAGGCGGTGGCACGGACACGGGGCGTGGTCTTCGGTCGGCCTCGCGCGTCCGGACCTGGACGGTCGGGCCGGCAGGTGGACGCCTGGCCGTCGATCGGTGGGCGCATCCTCTACGCCGTGCTCGGCTGGCTGGCGCCGGCGGCCGTGGTGGCGCTCGGGCCGTTCGTCGTCGCCATGCCGGTCGTCACCGGCGCGCTCTCGGCGCTGGCCGTCACGCTGCTCCTCGCGCCCCGTGTGGCGTACCTTGCGGCGGTCGGCGGCATGGCCGCGCTGGTCGCCGGCGCGGGCTTCGCCCTGGGCCAGGCGATGGCGGCCGGCCAGCTCGGCGTGCCCTTCGATACCCTCGCGGCGGCCGTGATCACGATGGTGTACGGCGGCGCGGTCATCCTCGCCTTCCTGGACTGGCCGATCGTGCGCCCCTGGGCGAGCCCGAGGTGATCACCCCGGTCCGCTGCCGCATCGCGCCGAGCCCGACCGGTCCGCTCCACATCGGCACGGCGCGGACGGCGCTGTACAACTACCTGTTCGCCAGGCGCCACGGCGGCACGTTCGTGCTGCGCCTGGAGGACACCGACGTGGCCCGGAGCACGGTCGCGTACGAGCAGGACATCCTGGACGGCCTGCACTGGCTGGGCCTGGACTGGGACGAGGGGCCGGAGGTCGGCGGCCTGCCCGCCCGCGGCCCGTACGGCCCGTACCGTCAGATGGAGCGCCTGCCGTTGTACGCGGACGCCGCTGAGCGCTTGCTCACCGAGGACAAGGCCTACTACTGCTATTGCACGCCGCAGGAGCTGGCGGAGGACCGCGCGGCACAGGAAGCCGCCCACCAGGCGCCGCACTACGTGGGGCGATGCGCTCATCTCACCGCGGCCCAGCGCCGGGACCGCGAGGCCGGGGGGCGCAAGCCGGTCGTCCGCTTCCGCGTGGGGGAGGGGGTCGTCGCGTTCGATGACCTGATCCGCGGCCACGTGGAGATCTCCACCGACGCCCTGGGCGGGGACCTCGTCATCGTCCGCAGCGACGGCTCGCCGCTCTACCACTTCACGGTCGTCGTGGACGACGCGGAGATGGCGATGACCCACATCATCCGCGGCGAGGACCACCTCTCCAACACACCCAAGCACATCCTGCTGTTCCGTGCGCTGGGGGCGTCCGTACCCGAGTTCGCCCATCTGCCACTGATCCTCAACGCCGATCGCAGCAAGATGAGCAAGCGCAAGAGCCAGACGGCCATGGGCGACTACATCGCCCAGGGCTTCGTGCGAGAGGCGCTCGTCAACTACCTGGCCTTGCTCGGCTGGGCCAGCGGCGGGACGGACGAGCTGTTCTCCCTTGACGAGCTGACCCGCCTCTTCGACCTGGACCGTGTCCACCAGGGCGGGGCGGTGTTCGACCGCGAGCGGCTCGAGTGGCTCAACGGCCAGTGGATCCGGCGGTTGGCACCGGCGGAGCTGGTCGAGCGCATGGCCCCCTTCCTGGAGGCCGACCTGGCCATCGCCCGCGCCGCCAGGCGCGTCATCCGTGAACCCACGGAAGCCGACCTCCTGGCGCTCGTGCCACTGATCCAGGAACGGCTGCCCACCCTGGCCGCCGTGGGGGGCATGACCGACTTCCTCTTCATCGAGGACCTCGCCGTCGAGCCCGCCCTCCTGGTGCCCAAGCGCTGGGACCCGCCGACCACGCTGGCCGGCCTGACCGAGGCCCGGCAGGTGCTGGCACGGGTGGGCGAGGTGGCCTGGGAGGCGGACGAGATCGAGCCGCCGCTACGGGCGCTGGCCGACGAGCGCGGCTGGAAGGCCGGCGACCTGTTCATGGCCATCCGCGTCGCCGTGACCGGGCGGACCGCTACTCCCCCGTTGTTCGACACACTCGCGGTGCTGGGGCCCGAGCGGACGCTAGCGCGGCTGGATGCCGCTCGCGAGGCGCTCGCTGGGCTCTAGGGGGTTCTTGGCCAGATCCGTCCGTGCCGATGCAGTCGATGGCATCAGCTGGCGGTCAGTCCCGCCGGGCTGGAAAAGGCCGGGTCTCTACGGCGACCCGAAGTGCATGCTGTCGATGATGGTCTGAGCCTCGGTCATGAACGGGGCGAGCGCCACCTTGCGGCCCAGGCGGAGGTCGTCGGCGAGGTAGACGGACCCATCCCGCCCCGTCCGATGAGGCGCACGATGCGGTACCCGCCAAGGACACTGCCCTCACCCAGCGCCATGGCCGGGAGTATGCGCGCTGGTCGTGCGGGAGCCTAGACGCTGCTTCCGGCAGCCGCACCTGCCGGCGGAGCACCTACGGCCCGGGCGCGTTGGCCAGCACGACCTGCCAGGTCAGCGGCGTCGACGGATCGACGTCGTACGTGCCGTCCGACACCTGAGGACCGAGGTTCCAGAACAGTGAGCCGGCCGACCCGTACTGGCCCTGCTCGCCGTAGGCCCACGCGTAGTACGCAGCCCGCTGTTCGTCTCCGACCCCCTGCGGCCAGCCGAACTCCTCGGTGAACCACGGCTTGCCCAGCCGCTGGGCCTCCGGGGCGAGGACCGGCGTCTGGCCGTCAGCCTCGGTGCCGGCCGGAGGGTAGGTGTGGAGTGAGGGCAGGGTGTTGTCGGCCAGGTCGAAGATCCCGAGGCCGTCGATCTGCTGGCCCGATGGGATCGGATGCCCGTTGCCATCCAGCCCGGCGTAGGTCCCGGTCAGGCCGCCGTTGGAGCGAAGGTGGTTCGGGTCGAGCGACTTCCACTCGCCGAGGGCCCAGGCGTAGAAATCCGTCAGCTCCTGCTCTGAGGTGGCCTCGCCGCACTCGCTCGAGCCGGCGCCCCATGGCTCGCCGGCCATCGATACGACGAGGATCGTCGGGTCGTTCCGGTACGGCATCCCCGTGACGGTGTTGACCCGGTTCGCGACGTAGGTCATGAAGGCCGTCCAGGCTGGCCGGGCCGCCACGCTGTACGGGTCGAGGGCGCTGAAGTCAACGTTGCCCAGCGCATAGTTCGCGCATGCATACGCCCACGAGATCGGCGCTCCCGGGTTCTGGGTGTCGTGGAGCACGACCTGGCGATCGACCCACCAGTTGCGGAAGTCGGAGAAGTCGATCGTGACGTGCAGCCCGGCCGCCTGGGCCCGGGCGATGAGGCCGTCCGTGCGCGACCAATCGGCCGCTTCGTACGGCGCGTTGGCGTCGGTGCCGTCCTCATCGAGCGTGTCGATGAGACGGAGCGTGTTGAGATGGGCCTGGGTGGCCCATCCGAAGACCTGGTCGGGATCGGCCGTTGCCCCGTTGTTCGACGTCTCGTAGATCGACGCGCCGAAGATGGGGAACGGCTGGCCGTTCAGGCTCAGCTGGGTCCCGTTCGCGACGACGAACCCCGTCGCGGTGACGGTGAAGCTCTGCGTCACCGACTGCGCGGCCAGGTAGATCCTGTTGCCGGTCTGGCTCGCCGTGACCGCGCAGGTCCCAGTCACCTGGAGGGTCAGGACGTTCCCCCCCGCGCCGCCGAGCGTGCAGGTCGTCGGCGTCGAGGTGCTGAGCGTGACCGGCAGCCCCGATGAGGCGGTCGCCGTCAGCGCCTCTGGTGGCTGGGACACCGACCGCGTCGCGAGCGGAGCGAATGAGATCGTCTGGGCGAGCTTGCCGGCGATGACGGAGAACGTCTGCGCCTGGTTCGCTGCCGCCTTGTAGGTCGTGTTGCCTGCCTGGCTTGCGACGACCCGGCAGCTGCCCGCCTTCAGCAGCGTGATCGTTGCGCTGTTCGTGCCGCCGGCCGTGCAGACGGTCGCCGTGGACGTGGTGTAGCTGACCGGCAGGCCGGAGGACGCTGTCGCGGACATCGTGATCGAGACCTGGAGCAGGCTGGCCGTCGGGATGGCAGCGAATGTGATCGCCTGGGTCGCCTGGGTCACGGAGAACGTCCGCGCCTGCGAGGCAGCGTTGTAGGCGGCGTTGCCGGCCTGGCTGGCGGTCACCGAGCAGGAACCGGTCACCAGCAGCGTGATCGACGAGCCGTTCGATCCACCGGCTGTGCAGACGGTCGGCGTGGACGTCGTGAAGACGACGGTCAGGCCGGATGTGGCCGTGGCGCTCACGGCCAGCGGGGTGTTGGCAAGGGTCTGCGTGCCCGGGTTGGTGAACGTCACGGTCTGGTTGACCTTGCTGATGGCGAACGTTCGGGGCACGGACGCGGCCGCCGCGTAGGTCGCATTGCCGGGCTGCGCCGCCGTGACGGTGCAGGAGCCGGCCGCGACGAACGTGATCGTGAAGCCGCTCACGGTGCACACCGGAGTCGTCGACGAGGTGAGGGTCACGGGCAGGCCGGACGAGGCGGTCGGGCTGACCGTCAAGGGCGACTGGAGCATCGTCTTGGTGCTGATGTTGGCGAACGTGAGCGTCTGAGCCGCCAGGCTGATCGTGAACGTGCGGGTGACCGGTGTGGCTGCGGCATAGATCGTGCTCCCGGTCTGGGTCGCGGCAACGGTGCAGGAGCCGGCCATCACGAAGGTGATGCTGAAGCCGCTCACCGTGCACGCCGGGGTGGTCGACGAGGTGAGGGTCACGGGTAGGCCGGACGAGGCGGTCGGGCTGACCGTCAAGGGCGACTGGAGCATCGTCTTGGTGCCGATGCTGGCGAAGGTGACGGTCTGTTTCTTCGATCCCGTCGGGATGACCGGCCCGCTCGGGAGCGAAGGCGCTCCGGTGCCGCTGGCGTTCACCGCCTCCACCGTGAAGGTGTAGCTCGTGCCGGCGGTCAGCCCGTTGACCTGGACGCTGCTGGCGGTGGCCGCAGCGCCGATGGTGGTGCCGCCCGGCGAGGACGTGATCGTGTAGCCGCTGATCGGGCTCGAGCCAGACGAGGCCGGCGGCGACCATGAGACAGTGGCGCTCCCGATGCCGCCGGTGGCGCTCACGGCCAATGGCGGACCAGGGGCGGCATTCTCCGCCAGCACGAAGGGCGACAGGGTCGTCGTCTGGCC
>DASPUH010000014.1:0-4998 GCA_035622975.1 Candidatus Sulfotelmatobacter sp. | reverse complement strand
TTCCGCGCCGCCGGGTCGCGCTGGCCGCTCCTCGGCGCGGGTGGGGTGGTGGCCCTGGTCGTGCTCCTCGGCGCGGTGGCCTTCGCTGGCGGGGGCGCTCGCCCGACGCCCACCCCGAGCAGCGTGGCGGCGGGGGCATCGCCGCTCGTGAGTGCCCTGCGTACCTCAACACCCGCCCCGACCCAGGACCAGACCGCGTCGCCCAGCGCGTCCACCGAAGGGAGTCTCTTGCCCGAGACCAGCAGCGAGGACGGATACCCCCTGGCACCTGGCACCTACCTGGCCCAGGACCTGCCCCCCACGCCGTCGCTAACCGTCACCGATCCCGGCTGGCGGGTCGACGCCTACTTCCACGGGGACCTTCAGATGTCCCGCGAAACGAGCCCCAGCGACACCATGACGCTGCGCTGGCTCCAAAGCCTTGCGACGGACCCCTGCGCGCAGCAGCCTGAGGCCGCCATCGACTCCCAGCCAGACAAGCAGTTCCTGGCCTGGGTCCGGGCGAACCGAGCGCTACAGGTCAGCGCTGGCACCCCGAGGCGGTTCGGCGAGCTCACGACGACGGAGATCGATGTCAGCGTCATCGCGAAGTACGCGTGCCAGTACACCACCCCGATATCGGTGTCAGTCACCGGATATCACAATGGCGGTCGGATCGACACCTTCGTCCTCGCCGCCTCCGTGATCGGGATCGAGCCGGGCCTGGTCTTCAACGCTGGCGTCCGCACCCGCGTGGAGGTAGCCGCACGCGACGGCCAGCTCGTCCTGATCGTGCTCGCCGCTCCTTCAGCCGCCGAATTCGCGTCCTTCGAGCCACTGGCTGAGGCGGTCCTCGGCACGCTCACCTTCTCGCCTTGACCCACGCACCGCTCGCTTGGATCGCGTTCGTGGGTTCCCCGAGCGTCGGCGTAGACTCGACCGATGACCGAGACGTCGCGCATGGATGACGAGCGCTGGCAGCCGGGCATGCCGGTCCTGGCCAGGCAGGCCGCACCGGTCCGGTCCAGCATCCCGCAGCGGGTGCCCGAGACGCGGCCGACGCCGCTTCAGGGCGTCTTCATCTACCTCAGCGTCGTCGTCCTCATCTGCGGGACGGTGGCCATCACGGCGTGGGAACTGGGCATGCCGCTGGCGGCACCGATCGTGCGCCTGCCGGTGCTCCTCGCCGGGACGCTGCTGCTGCTCGTGACCGGGGATGCGATGGTGCGGATCGCCCGGTCGGTCGGGGCGTGGTGGCCGATCGCCCGCGGACGGGCGGTCTTCCGGGCCGTGTGGGTGGGGGTGCTGCTGATCGGTGCTGCGCTCGAGCTGGGCGCGATCGCCCTGGTCATCGCCGCCTGATGGATCCGTCCGCCCGACCGTCCGGCCGCCCGCAGGGTCCCGACCTCGCCAGTCACGACGACCTGCTCGAGCTCGAGCCCTGGGACCAGCCACGCGGCCCGGGCGGCGTCCCGACCTGGATGGGCGAACTGCTCAACTTCTGCTCGCGCTGCGGGGCGGAGCTGCGGTTCGGGCCCATCGACGGCGACCATCGCGACCGCCTCAGCTGCCCGGCCTGCGGCTTCGTCGCCTACGTCAACCCGCGCCTCGTGGTCACGACGCTGCCCATCACGGCGGATGGCGAGGTGGTGCTGCTGCGGCGGGGCATCGAGCCCGGTCTCGGCGCATGGGCCCAGCCGGGCGGCTTCCTGGAGATCGACGAGACGGTCCGCGAGGGCGCGATCAGGGAGACCCTTGAGGAGACGGGCCTGATCGTGGAACCCGGCGAGATCGTGGGTCTCTACTCCCGGACCCAGGCGGCCATCGTCGTCGTGGCCTTCGAGGCGCGCATCGTCGGCGGCGAGCTACGGACGAACCCCGAGGCGCTGGCCTTCGGGACCTTCCGCCCCGAGGCGATCCCGTGGTCCGGCATCGCCTTCAAGACGAGCACCTGGGCGCTGCGCGACTGGGTCCGGCGCGTGAGGCCGGATCTGCACCCCGATCGCATCGCGGATCACACCCGCGCCTGAGGGCGGCGGCTGCGGGCAGGGTCAACCCTGGGCGGCCTGCGTGGCCACGCCGCTGTCCTTGTCGACGTCGATGAGCTCGTGGATCGGGGTCGAAGTGCCGCCGTTCGCGGCAGGCACGACGACCTGGGCGTCAAGCTCGACCTGCCATGCGTTCGCCTGCTCGTGCACGGAACGGACCGTGACGTTCTGCACCGTGGTCCCTGACGGCTCGCCTGACCGCAGGAAGTCGGTGGCGATCCGCGTGGCTGCGGCCTGGTCGATCTTCGAGCCACACCCCGCCACCAGGAGTGCGGCTAGCAGGACGGCTCCCCCGCGGGCGTGGGGGAACGGCCAAGGGCGGGTGAGTCGCGGCACCCATGAACAATCGGCCATCGCCCGGCGGCGCACAACCAGCCGCTGGTACCAGCCTGGCGATCGCCGCTGATCCTGCCACCTGCTCGTGAGGTGAGCACTCGTCAGGCTCGGGCCCCGTGGAACTCGTCGCCTGCTCACGGGACGAGCACCTGACTACGGGAAGCCGTCGACCTCGTGACGTCCGCTCGCCAGGTGAGCAGGGGACGGATGCGGCAGCGAACCCACGCGCGGGTGAGGACGTGACCCCAAGGTCGGACCGGCTACGACCCCCGCACGAGGCGGGCCGGCTCGACGGCGGTGCGGCGGCCGCTGTTGGCGACGGCCTTGGCGAAGGCCACGTCGTGGGCGCGCTGCTCCTCCGTATCGTCCAGCGGGGCCAGCTCGACCGGCACGCCCATGCGGCGCTCCAGAGCGATGCGGATGAGCTGGTCGGCGAGCCAGGGGTTCTTGGGCAGCACCGGACCGTGGAGGTACGTGGCGTAGACATGGTCGCGGACCGCGCCCTCGGTCCCGTCGCGCCCGTTGTTGCCGGCGCCGGCGATCATCCGCCCGATGGGCCGGGCGCCCGGGCCGAGTTCGGTCAGACCCGAGTGGTTCTCGAAGCCCACGACGGTGCCGGTCGCCCCGTCCAGCGTCATCTCCACCGCCACGTGCTGCATGAAGCGCTGTGGTCCGCCGCGGGTCTCCAGGTCGAGCAGGGCGATGCCCTCCATGGGCTCACCGACGGACGGCACGTAGCGCCGGCCCAGGAGCTGCAGTCCGGCACACACCGCGAAGATCACGACCCCCTGGTCCGCGGCCTCCTGGAGCGATGGCGCCTTGAGGCCCAGGTCCGCCGCAGCGACCTGCATCTCCACGTCCTGGCCGCCCTGGATGAAGACGATGTCGAAGGTGGCGAAGTCGGGCGTGTCGCCGACCTCCACGTTGACGACCTCGGTGCGGATGCCCCGCCAGGCGCAGCGCTGCACCACGGCCATCACGTTGCCGCCGTCACCGGCCACGTTGAGCAGCGACGGGTACAGGTGGGCCAGGCGGAGGGTCGGGTAGTCGGTCACGCGTCAGGCCTCCCAGTAGCGATCGACCCAGCCGCGCCGGTGCATCTCCTCGCGCAACTCGATGGTCGGGGTGTAGCCGGCCAGGATGGTCAGCGTGCCGCCCGGCGGGATGCCGGCCAGCGCGGCGTCCAGGGCCGCCGGGCGGTCAGGGACGATCGTGAGGCGGCCGGGCGAGACGCCCGCGTACTTGAGCCGGTTGGCCAGCTCATCGGCGCGCAGGCCTGACACCGTGACGCGCTCCACGTTCGCGGCCGCCCCTTCGAAGTCGACGTCCCACAGCCAGGCGAAGTCCTCGCCGTCCACCAGCGTGTTGCTGGCGGCCACGAGCAACTGGCGCGGCAGGCCCTCCGCGGCCAGTGAGCGCAGCGTCGTGTTGAACGAGGTGGGGTTCTTGGCGAAACCGAGCACGATGCGCCGCTCCCCGGCGTGGATCTGCTCCAGCCGCCCGAAGGCCGGTCCGACGCTGGCGAGGGCCGCCGCCGCGCCATCCAGCGGTACGCCCAGGCCGATGCAGATGGCGATGGCCGCGGCCGCGTCGTAGGCGATGTGGACCCCAGCCTGCGGGATCGTCAAGTGCAGGTCGCCGGTGGGCGTACGCACGGTAAACGCCGTCTCCGCCAAGCCACGCACCTCCAGGGCGGTCACCGCGACATCGAGCGGTGGCCGGGCCCAGCCGCAGGCCGGGCAGTGCCAGGCCCCCATGTGGCTCAGGTACACGTGCTCGTAGGCGAGGTCGGCACGGCAGCGTGGGCAGCGGATCGTATCCGCGGCCCGCGTGATGCGGTCGGTGTCATGGTCCAGGGTCACGCCGAACGTGACGCGCGGCCCGGGCCGGTCCGCCGCCAGGCCGGCCACGATCGGGTCGTCGCCGTTGACGCACAGGACGCTGTCCGCGGGCAGGGCCCGCGCGACCGCGGAGAAGGCGTCGGCCACCGCGTAGATCTCCCCGTAGCGATCGAGCTGGTCACGGAACAGGTCGGTCACCAGGACGGCCCGCGGTTGCAACTCGGCCAGGACGTGGGGCAGCGCGCCCTCGTCGACCTCCGTGACCATCACCGCGCGCGGCATGCGGCCGCGCAGGTCGGCCGACGTCACGGCGAGCGAGGTCACCCCCTGGACCAGGTTGGCCCCGGTGCGGTTGTGGCGCACCGGCAGGCCCGCGCCCTGCAGCAGCGCGGCAGTGAAGCGCGCCGTGGTGGTCTTGCCGTTGCTGCCCGTGATGGCCACCACCGGGACGTGCTGGTCGGCCACCAGCGCGCCAAGGATGCCGGGGTCCACGCGCCGCGCGACCATGCCCGGCAGGGACGTGCCGCCGCCACGCCCGCTGAGACGAGAGGCGGTCGCCGCGGTGCGGCCGGCGACCAGCGCGGCGAAGCGACGGGCGGTCAGGCGCGGGACGGGGCCGGTGGCGGGCAGCCGGAACGGGGCGGGAGCGGCCATCGCCGGCAAGGATAGACGGCGCGGCGGCATATGCTGTCCGGCGAGATGGTCACTGTCGCCGCACTCGGGCCGTTCGCCGGCCTAGACCCGGACCTGCGGCCGCGCCTGCCGGAGCTCGCGGGCGACCGCGCGGTGGTCAT
>DASPUH010000013.1:0-13464 GCA_035622975.1 Candidatus Sulfotelmatobacter sp. | reverse complement strand
GATCGTGTGCATGGCGCCACGGTCGCCCGGCGATGTGCCAGCTAGCGTGTCACGAGGGTGGAGCGGGAGACGGGGTTCGAACCCGCGACATGCAGCTTGGAAGGCTGCCGCTCTGCCAGCTGAGCTACTCCCGCAGGCCATTCAGCCTAACACCGGCCGTGCGGCGGCCGCCGTGGCCTCAGCCCTCGGCGGCGGCGACCTCCGAATCGTGGCGCGTATCGCCCTCGAGCGGTGTGCGTGACAGATGCGAAGGCCACCAGTTGCGGTCGCCCAGCAGGACCACCAGCGAGGGCACCAGCAGCGAGCGCAGCAGGAACGTGTCCATGAGGATGCCCGCCGCCACGCCGTAGCCGATCTGCTGGATCTGGCCGCCGCCGGCCGAGCCGCCGGCCACCGCGAGCACGGCGAACGTGCCGCCCAGGATCACGCCGGCCGTCGTGATCGTGCCGCCGGTGCGCCCGATGGCCCGCGCCACGGCATCCCGCAGGGGCAGGCCATGGGCCTCCTCGCGGATGCGCGACATGATCAGGATGTTGTAGTCGGACCCCAGGGCCATGAGGAAGACGAACATCAGGAACGGCAGGATGAAGTTGAGCCCATCCTGCCCGCCCAGATGGACGAAGACGAGGCCCACCAGGCCAAGTGCTGCCAGGTACGAGAGGACGATGCTGGCCACCAGGTACAGCGGTGCGACGAGGCTGCGCAGCACGACCGCCAGGAGCAGGGCGATGAGCACCGCCACGATGGGGATGATCCGCTCCAGGTCGCTGCCGGAGATGTGGCTCACGTCATAGGCCAGGGCGGTGTTGCCGAAGACGCCGTCGGCCGTCGCGCCGGCGGCCTGGGCCACGCGATCGACGTCGGCGCGCATCGGGGGCACGGCGTCCAGGGCGGCCGGGCTGGACGCGTCGCCACTCTGGAACGCCACCGAGAACTGGATCGTCTGCCCGTCGGCACTGATGAGCTGCGCCGTCGCTCGGTAGGCGTTGTAGAGGAGGGCCGGCACGGCCGTCGTGGCCTGTTCCGGCGGCAGCGCACCGGCCGGGCCCAGGGTCGTGTGCAGCTGCACCAGCTGGTCGGTGGTGAGGGGGATGCCGTTCGGGTCCAGGGGGCCGACCAGGCCGCTGAACTCGGCCACGTGGCCCAGGCCGGCCTGTGCCTTCGCCAGCACGGACGGGTCGTCCCACACGGAGGCGGGGAACTTCATGAGCACCGCGCTGCGCCCGGCGAGCGACGACGGGAAGTGCGCCTGGATGAGGGCCGTGCCGGCCGCCGAGTCGGTGCCACTGGGGCTCGAGCTCACGTCGCCGAAGCCGGCCACGCCGGTCGTCAGCAGCGTGGCCCCCAGGGCCACGAACAGGGCCACGCCGGCGGCCAGGGTGAGCCCCGGCCGCCTGGTCGCGATGACGCCGATGCGGTCCCAGACGCCGGCCGGGTGCTCGTGCCGCACAGCGGTGCCGGTCGGCCAGAAGACGGCCCGGCCGAAGATGGCCAGCAGCGCGGGCAACAGGGTCAGGCCGGCCAGCAGCATGAGGGCGATACCGATCGCCAGGGCCGGGCCCAGGCTCTGGTAGAAGGCGAACTCGGCGAGCACCAGGCTCATCAGCGCCGCGATGACGGTGAAGGCGGAGAACGTGATCGATTCACCCACCCGGCTGACCGAGCGGATCACCGCCTCCTGCGGCGTCAGGCCACGACGCAGCTCCTCGCGCACGCGGAACACGAGGAAGACGCCATAGTCCGTGCCGGCCCCCAGGATCAGGACGATGAGCAGCAGCTGGGTGATCGAGGAGACCTGCACGCCGATGTTCGTCGACTCGGCGATGACCGGCCCCGACAGCACCAGCACGAAGGCCGCAGGGATGAGCGTGACCAAGGGGGCCAGGACCGCGCGGAACGCCAGCAGCAGCAGCACGATGATGAAGAGCAGCGACAGCTGGGACGTCTGATCCTGCGACGAGCCGCTCGCCTTGATCGTGTCGATCTCGGTCGCCAACTGGCCCGTGAGGTGGATCTGCAGCCCGGCCGGCGCCCCGGCCGTCGCGAAGGTGGCCCGGATGGCGTCGACCAGCCCGGTCGCCTCGGGGCCGCCGCTGAAGGCGACCACGGTCGCCTGCAGGAGGGCCTGCCGCGCCTGGCCGTCGGCCGACACGCCCAGGTCCAGGACCAGCTTCACGCGCGGGACCTGGCGGATCTTCGCCTCCAGGGCGTCCACGGCGGCGTTGTCGGCGGCGGTCAGTCCGCCGTCGCGGGCCACGACCAGCGTGGCCGAGGCCAGGGAGGCGTTCTGGAACGGCTCGGCGAGCGTGGCTGCCTGCATGCTCGGCGCATCGGCCGGCAGGAAGCCGCTGGTGGTGTCCTTGGCCACGTCGCTCAGCGACGGGAGGGCCTTGACGGCGGCGACCGTCACCACGATCCAGGCGACGACGATGAGGTAGCGAAAGCGGACGCTGAAACGCCCGAGGCTCGTGAAGAGGTGGCTCAAGGGGTCCCTTTCGGCGCTGGGGTGGTCAGTGCGTCGTGAGCTCGGCGTCGGGCACGGGGACCTCGACGTGGACGTAGCGGCCGCCGCGCAGGGCCGACGCCGTGGCGGCGATGACGGCCATGGTCGCGGCGGTCACGAAGACGATGGTCAGGCCCTGCTGGAACGGGCCGCTGATGAGCTGGGGGAAGAAGTCCTTGCCGGTCAGGATAGCCGCCTGACCGGGCGGCAGGGCCTGGAGGACGCTCGGAGGGAGCAGCGAGGCCATCGGGTTGGAGCCCAGCAGGGCGGCGAAGAGGCTCGACACCGGGGGCAGGCGGGAGATCTGGCTGGCCACCGACGCCGGGACATCGTGGGCCACGAGCCCGGCATAGAGCGTCGAGGGCAGTGACCCGGCCAGGCCGCCGATCATGAGCGAGAAGAAGAGCCCGATGGAGACGACGAAGCCGGCGTTGGCGAACACGGCGCGCATGCCGGACGCCGCGCCGCGCTGGCCGGCCGGGACGCTGTTCATGATGGCCGCCGCATTGGGTGAGTTGAAGAGCCCCGAGCCGACGCCCGCCAGCAGCAGGAGCGCGGCGAACAGGGGATAGGCGAAGACGACCGGCAGGCGGGTCAGCCCGATGAAGGCCGCCGCGGCCAGGAGCATCCCGCCGGTGGCGAACGGGCGCGCCCCGAAGCGGTCGGAGAAGAAGCCCGACAGCGGTCCTGCGACCAGGAAGCCGACCGTCAGCGGCAGCATGTAGATACCGGCCCACAGCGGCGTGTCGGCGTAGCTGTAGCCGTGCAGCGGCAGCCAAATCCCCTGGAGCCAGATGACCAGCATGAACGAAAGGCCGCCGCGGCCGGTCGAGGCGAGCAGGCCGGCCACGTTGCCAGCCATGAAGGCCCGGATGCGGAAGAGGGACAGGTCGAAGAAGGGTTCCCGCACGCGTCGCTCGAGCCACAGGAAGGCCACCAGGAGGGCCAGTCCGCCACCGATCAGGCCGATGACGAGCGGGCTGGTCCAGCCGGTCGCGGCGGAGCCGTACGGCTGGATGCCGTAGGTGATACCGATGAGGATCGCGGCCAGCCCGATCCCGAAGGTCAGGTTGCCGGCCCAGTCCATGCGCCGGTGCGACGTCGTGCTGAGCTCCTCCAGCCGCAGGTAGGCCCAGATCGTGCCGATGACGCCGATCGGCACGCTGACGAAGAAGACGAGCCGCCAGTCGATGGTTGCCAGCAGGCCGCCGGCGAGCAGGCCGATGAACTGGCCGGCGATCGCGGCGATGCCGTTGATGCCGAGGGCGAGTCCCCGCTGGTGCGACGGGAAGGCGTCGGTCAGGATGGCCGCGGAGTTGGCGAACAGGAAGGCGCCGCCGACGCCCTGCACGATGCGCATGGCGATGATCCACAGCGCCCCGGCGGAACCCTCGAAGGGCGTCGCCGCGAGCAGGAGCGACCCCACGGTGAAGATGGCGAAGCCGGCGTTGTACATCCGCACGCGGCCGTACCGGTCGCCCAGCCACCCGAAGGCCACGACGAGGACAGCCGTCACCAGCAGGTAGCCCATGAAGATCCACAGCAGGTAGCTCGTGCTGCCCGGCTGCAGCGGATCGAGCTTGATACCGTTGAAGATGGCGGGCAGCGAGATGATGACGATCGACCCGTCGATGGCGGCCATGAGCACGCCGAGGGTCGTGTTGGACAGCGCGATCCACTTGTAGTTGGGGTCGTGGCGCCGCACACGGTGCACGCGCCCGCCGGCGGCCTGCACCGCGGGGACCTCCGTCACGAGTTCAGTCGGGGTGCTGGATGAGGGCGCCCCGGTGGACCGGCCCGTCGGCGCCGCGGAGGTCCGGTCGCCCGCTGGCCACCGGCTCGCCCTGGCGCCGCAGCAGGGCTTCGGCCTCCGCGGCGGCCCGCGCCTCGAGCTCGCGCCGCCGCGACTCGACCATCAGTTCGACCGTCCCGTCCACGTCATCGGTCACCGGCAGCAGATCCAGGTCGGCCGCCGCGATGTTGGCCTCGGCCGCCACGTGGTCCTTCAGCCAGGCCAGCAGGCCGCCCCAGTAATCGCGGCCGAAGAGGACGATCGGGAAGTGCTCGATCTTGCCGGTCTGGACCAGGGTGACCGACTCGAACAGCTCGTCCAGGGTGCCGAAGCCGCCGGGGAAGATGACGAACCCCTGGGCGTACTTGACGAACATCGTCTTGCGCACGAAGAAGTACTTGAAATCGACCGACAGGTCCAGGAAGGCGTTGGAGGCCTGCTCGTGGGGCAGCTCGATGGTGCAGCCGACCGAGTACCCGCCGGCCTCCCGGCAGCCCTTATTGGCGGCCTCCATGATGCCCGGCCCCCCGCCGGTGATCACCGCGAACCCGGCCCGGGCGAGGCCCGCGCCGAGGCGCTCCGCGGCGTGATACGCGAGCGCCTGGCGGCCCGTCCGGGCCGAACCGAAGACGGTCACCGCTGGCCCCAGGCGAGCCAGCGCGTCGAACCCCTCCACGAACTCGCCCTGGATCCGGAGGGCGCGCCAGGCGTCGCTCTCCAGGAAGGCCGTGTCGGCGTATGGCTTGCCCTGGAGGAACTTGTGGTCCTCCGTGGCACGGCTTGCGGCGGTTGCATGCGTGGGGCGGGGCTCATGTGGGCGGGACGTGGTCATGCGCCGCAGGATAGCCACCGGCGACCGGGTGCGCCGCGATGGCCTAGCATCCGGCCGTGCCCGTTATCGTGCGCGCCATCACGCTCCCCGTCCCCCCCGCGGGTGTGTGGGACCTGCTGGTGGACCTCGACCGCCAGCCCACCTGGATGCACGACCTCAAGTCGATCGCCGCGTCGGGCGATGGCCCCCTCGGGTTGGGCTATCGCGCCGTGGGACGGGTGCGCATGTTCGGCGTGGCGCAGGACGACCCGATCGAGGTGATCGCCTTCGAGCCAGGCCGGCATCTCGGCATGACCCACGGCGGCGGGTTCCGCGGCCGCGCCGATCTCTGGCTGGAGCCCCTGCCTGGTGGCCGGTCCACGCGACTGACATGGCGCGAGGAGCTCCATGCGGATGCCGGTGGTCTGGGGTTGCCCGCCCCGCTCGAGCCCCTGCTGCGGCTCATCGACCCGCTGTTCGGACCCGTCTTCGAGCTGATCTTCCGGGCCGACCTGCGCCGTCTGCGCGCGGTGTTGATGAGCGGTCGATAAGCGCCAGCCAAGTGGCCATCCCTAGGGTGGCGGATGCCGATCGCACCACACGGCGCGATGCCCGCTCACGAGGCTCCTGGAGGATGACCGACCATGAACTTCGCCGCCCTGTCGCGCTTCCGCCTCGGCCCCCTGGCCGCCCCGCTGCCCGCCTCGGGCGGGCTCCTGTCGGTCGGGGTCCTGGTCGCCGCCGCCGTGCTGGTGCTCGCCGCGTGGATCGTCGCGGCACAGCTTGACCCCGACCTGACCGGCAGCTGGCGTTGGTCGGAGGGTCTGCGACTGGCCTGAGCCGCCCGCCCACCCCGGGAGCCCCTTGGCCTCAGCGGCGGGCGCTCGCCCCGGTAGCTGCCCCCGCGGTGGCTTCGGCCCCCACGAGGCGCTGCGAGATGTAGACCGGGATGGTCGACAGCAGGATCACGAAGAGGGCTACCACGTTGACGATGGGCCGCTGGTTCGGCTGGTGGAGGTGGTCGTAGATCCAGATCGGGATCGTCTCCTGCGTGCCGGCCACGAAGTAGGTGACGATGATCTCGTCGAACGACAGGGCGAACGCCAGCAGCGCCCCGGCCAGGAGGGCGGTCCGGATGACGGGCAGCGTGACGTGGCGGAACGTCTGCAACTGATCCGCGCCGAGATCGGCCGACGCCTCCTCGAGCGACGAGGAGGAGCGCCGCAGGCGGGCGATGACGTTGTTGTAGACGACGACCACGCAGAAGGTGGCGTGGCCGATGACGATGGTGAGCGTGCCCAGGCCCAGGCCGATACCGCGGAACGCGGCGTTGAGGGCGATGCCAGTGATGATGCCGGGCAGGGCGATGGGCAGGACCAGGGCGAACGAGATGACGTCACGGCCGAAGAAGCGATAGCGGTGGACCGCCAGCGAGGCGGCCGTGCCCAGGACGACGGCCGCCAGCATGGCCAGGGTGGCGATCGAAACGGACAGCACCATGGCGTCGCGGACGGACTCGTTGGTGAAGGCATCGCCGAACCACTGCAGGGAGAAGTTCGTGATCGGCCAGGTCTGGCCCCGGTCGCCGTTGAAGGCGTACAGGGCGATGACGGCGATGGGCAGGTACAGGAAGGCCACCGTCAGGGCGGTCGCGACCCGCAGCCCGACTCGCGCGACGGCGGCCCTCACCTCACAGCGCCTCGAACGCGCCGAGACGGCGCACGGCCAGCAGGTAGACCGCCATGATGACGATGGGGACCATGGCGAAGGCGGCGGCGAACGGGATGTCGCCGGCCACGCCGAGCTCGCCCACGATGACGTTGCCGATGAACTGGGAGTTGGACACGAGGCTCGGTGTGATGTAGTCGCCGAGGGTCAGGGAGAAGGTGAAGATCGACCCGGCCGCGAGGGCCGGGATGGCCAGCGGCAGGATGATCCGCCGGAACGTCGTCCACGGCCGCCCGCCCAGGTCCGCCGATGCCTCCAGGTACGAGGACGGGATGCGTTCCAACCCCGCGAAGATGGGCAGGATCATGTACGGCAGCCAGAGGTAGATGAAGACGATCGTCATCGACAGGTCGGAGATGCCGAACAGGGAGCCCACGTTGGGGATACCCAGCTGGGCGAAGGCCCAGTCGACGAGCCCGCTGTCGGAGAGGATCACCCGCCAGGCGTAGACCCGCACCAGGTAGCTCGCCCACAGCGGCAGCAGGACGGCCACGGCGAGCGCGGCGCGCGTGCGCGATGAGGCGACGCGGGCCATGTAGTAGGCGATGGGAAAGGCGATGACGGCGTCGGCCACGGTCACGATGGCGGCGACGACGGTCGTGCGCAGCGCGATCGTGGGGTAGACGCTCTCTGTGACCAGCTTCTGCAGGTTGGCCAGGCTGAACTGGTGGACGACCTCGTGGGTGTTCGGATCCAGCGTCCAGAACGCGGAGATCAGCAGGAGCGCCAGCGAGCCGTAGTAGACCAGGCCGAACCAGCCGGCCGGCGGGACGAGCAGCGCGAGGAGCTGGAACCGCGGGTGGCGGCTGAACCAGCCCAGCAGGCGGCGGCGCGCCCCGCCCGGCACGGTGGGGCGCCTAGCCCTTCACGCTCGTATAGGCGTCGATCCACTTGGTGTAGTCGACACAGGTCTTGCCTCGACTATCCCCGCAGTCGGCGCTGGGCGTCTTCCAGAAGGCCACCGCGTTGTAGAACGCCGTGTCCTGCGCGTGGTAGATGGTGCAGAAGTCCTTGATGCCGTATGGGCCATAGACCGCGTCGAGCTTGGGGCAGGCGAGGGGATTGGCCGGCGCCTCGCCGAAGTACTCGGCCGACTGGACCTGCGTATCGGGCTTCAGGGCCCACGCCATCCACATGTACATGCAGTTGGGGTGCTTCGCGTAGGCCGACATCATCCACGTGTCGGCCCACCCGGTGACGCCCTCGCTGGGCACGACCGTGGCGATCTTGACCTTGCCGTCGGCGGTGATCGTGTTGGCCTGGTACTGCCAGGCCGTGCCGATCGTGGAGGTGCCGGCTTCGAAGTTGTCGATCTCGTCGGTGTACGAGGACCAGTACTTGCCCACGAACGGCTGCTGCGCCGTGAGCAGGGCCACGGCCGCGTCGAACTGCGGCTGGGTCAGCTCGTACGGATCGGTGATCCCCAGCGACGGCTGAGCGCTCTTGAGGTAGAGCGCCGCGTCGGCGATGTAGATGGGCCCGGCGTAGTCGGTGATCTTGCCCTTGACCGCCGCCGCCTGGGTGGGATCGAAGACCGAGGCCCAGCTGGTCGGGGCGGTCGGGAAGTCGGCCGTGTTGTACATCAGGAAGTTGGCGCCCCACCCCAGCGAAACGCCGTAGTGGACCCCGTTGACCGTGTTGTGGGCCGGGCTCTGCAGGAAGGGCGAGATGTTGACCCAGTCGGGGATGAGGTTGACGTTGATGGGCGCGATCTCGCCGGCGTCGATGAGCCGGTTGGAGGCATCACCGGAGGCCGAGACGCCGTCATAGAGGCCGTGGTTCTGGGTCATCAGGTTGTACATGTCGTCCGACGTGTCGGCCGTCTTGGAGTTGACCTTGCAGCCGGTCGCCTGCTCGAACGGTTGGACCCAGTTGTAGTGGGGGTCGTTGGAGCCGTCCTCGGCGTAGCCGGGCCAGATGACGAGGTCCAGCTCGCCCTCGCCCTTGCCGACGGATGTCGGCAGGCTGGGCCCGGCACTCGCGACCGGCGTGCCGGACGCGGCCGTGGTGGGCGGCGCCACGCTGTTCGCGGGGGTGCCGGTGGCGGCCGGCGGGGTCGTCGCCGTGCCGGAGCACGCACTGGCCAGGATGGCCGCGGCGGCCGCCATGGCCGCCCATCGCCGGTTGCTCACGTCCGTACCTCCTCCTCCGGCGCCGGCGCCGTGCCGGCGTCCACTGTCCCATCGCCCCCGTCGGCCTGGACGGGGTAGTCATGCTCGCGGTTCCAGATGAGCCGCACGCGTCGACCCGAGGCCGCCAGGGCCTGCGTCGACGAGGTCGCCAGGTTCTGCTGGGTCACCACCAGCCGGGGACCCAGGTCCAGGTGGACGACGTAGCGCGTGTCCGAACCCAGGTAGACGACCTCGCCGATCCGTCCCAGGGCGCTCGTCTCGTCGGCCGCCACGATGTCGTCGGGCCCGGCCAGGCGGATCTTCTCGGGGCGCACCGTAAAGGTGCCGGCCCGTCCCACGATCTGCCGGGCGGCCTCGCCGCTCAGCAGGTTGGACGTGCCCACGAAGCCCGCCACGAACGCCGTCGCCGGTCGCTCGTACACCTCTGCCGGGGCGCCGACCTGCTCGATCCGCCCCCGGTTGAAGACGGCCAGGCGATCGCTCATGGCGAGCGCCTCTTCCTGGTCGTGCGTGACGTAGATGAAGGTGATGCCGACCCGTTGCTGGATGGCCTTGAGCTCGAGCTGCATCTCCTCCCGCAGCTTGAGGTCGAGGGCCCCCAGGGGCTCATCCAGCAGCAGTACGCGGGGCTGGTTGACGAGCGCCCGGGCCAGCGCGACCCGTTGTCGCTGGCCCCCGGACAGCTGCGCCGGGCGGCGGGCGTCGTAGCCGTCCAGGCGGACCATCCGGAGCGCATCGGCGACACGCGTCTTGCGCTCCGCGCTCGGGACCTTGCGGATCATCAGCCCGTAGGCGACGTTGTCGGCCACGGTCATGTGGGGGAACAGGGCGTAGTCCTGGAAGACGGTGTTGACGTCGCGTTCGAACGGCGGGCGGCGCGTGACGTCCTCGCCGGACAGGAGGATGCGGCCGCTCGTCGGCAGTTCGAACCCGGCGATCATGCGCAGCGTCGTCGTCTTGCCCGACCCCGACGGGCCCAGGAGCGAGAAGAACTCGCCGGCGGCGACGTCGAGATCGACGCCCGCCACGGCCACGACCTCACCGAAGGTCTTGCGCACCCCCTCCAGGCGCACGGCCACGGCGGCCGGCACCGCTGCTCCCGTGGCCACGTTGGCGGTACCAGCCTGCACGCCGTCCCTCAATGCACGGGTCCATGGCACCAGGGGTGCGACCTGCTCTCCCGCCAGGGTCGCGGCGCCTCGATGGGCACGCACTGTGGGACCTTCCGCGGACCGGTGTCAAGTCACTGCGGGCTGCTGCGCCGACGCTACACTTGCGAGGCAAGCCAACGCGCAGGACAAGGAGATCTGCCCGCATGACGTATGTCATCGCCGAGCCCTGTATCGACGTGATGGATCAGGCATGCGTGGCCGTCTGCCCCGTGGACTGTATCCACTTCGAACAGGGCGTCGACCGCACGCTGTACATCGATCCCAACGAGTGCATCGACTGCGGGGCGTGCGAGCCCGAGTGCCCGGTGACGGCCATCTTCCCCGAGGACTCGCTGCCGCCGGAATGGGCCGCCTACACCCGGGTCAACGCCCAGTGGTTCGAGGACAAGGCCGGCGCCCGCGCCGCCATCGAGGGCCTCAAACCCCGCTGATCTGACGGGTGCGCATCGTCTCGCTCCTGCCGTCGGCCACGGAGATCGTCTTCGCCCTGGGCCTGGGCGACGAGCTGGTCGGGCGGACCCACGAGTGTGACTACCCGCCGCCCGCGGCAGCCGTGCCGGTCATGACCGCCGACGCGACCCCTGAGCCCGGCGCGACCAGCCGCCGTATCCACGATCGGGTGCGGGCGCAGCTGCACGGCGGGAGCGCCATCTACCGCCTCGACGAGGCGGCCCTCGCGGAGGCCCGGCCGGACCTCATCCTGACGCAGGAACTGTGTGAGGTCTGTGCCGTCAGCTACCGGCAGGTCTCCCAGGCGGTGCGCGCCATCGACGCCGAGGTGACCGTGGTCAGCCTGGAGCCGACTTCGCTGGAGGGCATCTTCAACACGATCACCACGATCGGCGCCTACGCCTCCGCCGAGGATGAGGCGATCGGCCTGGTCGAGGTCCTGCGCGAGCGCCTGGCCGCCCTCGAGAACCGTGTCCTGGAACGTCGCCTCGACGGCGTCGCGCCGCGGCGAGTGGTGTGCGCCGAATGGCTCGATCCGCCGTTCACGGCCGGTCACTGGGTCCCCGAGCAGGTCCAGCGCGCCGGCGGCTGGGAGCTGCTCGGCCAGGCCGGAGCCCCGTCGCTCGAGACGACGTGGGCGGCCGTCCGCGACGTCGACCCGCAACAGCTCATCCTCATGCCGTGCGGTTTCGACGCCGCCCGGACGCGGGCCGAGTGGGCTCGCACCAGGCTGCCGACCTGGTTCGCCGACCTGCAGGCCGCGCGCGACGGCCAGGTGTTCGCCGTGGACGGGTCGGCCTACTTCAGCCGGCCCGGGCCGCGCGTCATCGACGGGATCGCCCTGATGGCCGAGCTGCTGGACCCTGTCGGCTTCGCCGGTGAGGCACCGCCCGGGAGCTGGCTGCCGGTCTAGACCTGGGGCAACCCGGCCAGCGCGGCCTGGACCTTCTCCGCCGGATATTCGTAGTCCTCGAGCCGGCCGGTGAGGTACCGCTCGTAGGCCGACAGGTCGAAGTGGCCGTGGCCGCATAGGTTGAAGAGGATGACCTTCGCCTGGCCGGCCTCGCGGGCCGCGATCGCCTCATCGATGGCGACCTTGATGGCATGGGTCGGCTCGGGCGCCGGCAGGATGCCCTCCGCGCGGGCGAACGTCACGCCGGCCTCGAACGTGGCCCGCTGGTGGACGGCGCGGGCCTCGATCACGCCCTCCGCCTTCAGCTGGCTCACCAAAGGCGACATGCCGTGGTAGCGCAGGCCGCCGGCATGGATCGGGTCGGGGACGAAGTCGTGGCCCAGGGTGAACATCTTCACGAGTGGCGTCATCTGGCCCGTGTCGCCGAAGTCGTAGGCGTAGACGCCGCGCGTCATGGACGGCGCGGCCTCCGGCTCGACCGCGATGACGCGGTAGTCGGCTTCGCCGCGCAACTTCTGCCCAAGGAAAGGGAACGTCAGGCCGGCGAAGTTGGAGCCGCCGCCGGTGCAGCCGATGATCACGTCGGGTCGCTCGCCGGCCATGGCCATCTGTTCGATGGCCTCCTGGCCGATGACTGTCTGGTGCAGGAGCACGTGGTTGAGCACCGAGCCCAGGGAGTACCTCGTGTCATCCCGTTTGACCGTGTCCTCGACGGCCTCGGTGATGGCGATGCCGAGCGAACCGGGGCTGTCGGGGTCGGCCGCGAGGACTCGTCGCCCATAGTCGGTGGTCAGGCTGGGGCTCGCCACGACCTCCGCGCCGTAGACCTCCATGATCACCCGGCGGTACGGCTTCTGGTCGTAGCTGGCGCGGACCATGTAGACCTTGACCTCGAGGCCGAAGAGCGCCCCGGCGAAGGCCAGGGCCGTGCCCCACTGGCCGGCGCCCGTCTCGGTGGCGAGGCGCTTCACGCCCTCGGCCTTGTTGTAGTACGCCTGGGCGATGGCCGTGTTGGGCTTATGGCTGCCAGCCGGGCTGACACCCTCGTACTTGTAGTAGATGTGCGCCGGCGTCTGGAGCGCGGCTTCCAGCCGATGGGCGCGATAGAGCGGTGACGGGCGGTACAGCGCGTAGGCCTCGCGCACGGGACCGGGGATCTCGATCTCGCGTTCGGTGCTGACTTCCTGGCCGATGAGGGCCATGGGGAAGAGCGGCGCGAAATCGGCCGGGCCGACCGGCTGATGCGTGCCGGGGTGGAGCACCGGGGCGGGTGGCGTCGGCAGGTCGGCCGCGATGTTGTACCACGCCCGCGGGATACGAGACTCATCCAGCACGAACTTGGTGCGCTTGTCGGCCATGGCCCGCTCTCCTCCTCGGTCGCCGGTCGCCGGCCATCGGGTGCGTGTCGTGGCCGCCGGGGGGCACAGGATACCGGGCGCGTTACCCGGGCGCGCGAACGGAGTGAGCGCGGCGTGGCCGCCGGCCACGAGCGAGAGGTGGCCGCCCGCCACGAGTGAGAGGTGGCCGCCCGCCACGAGTGAGAGGTGGCCGCGGCCCCTCGCCGTCCGCCAGGTGTCACTCACCGTGAACAATTCACCCTTGAAGGCCACGTGGCGACGCCATGCCAGGCCCCACCGCCGCAAACGGTCACCCACGGCGAACGAATCGGCCCTGAGGGACCCCTGTAGGCCGTCTCGGCGCATCGTGCGCCCCGGATCCGTTCACTCACAGCTACGGTCGCCGCCGGAACGGGTCTATAGGCCGCCTCGGCGCGTCGTTCGACCCGGATCCGTTCACTCACCGCGACCGCTGCCGGGGGCGCGAGTGATCGGCGGCACTTGCCCCGCGGCCGAGCCCCGCGCTGGATGGGCGCCGGCGTGCGACGATGACACGGTGCCCGTGCGCGAGACGTTCGACTGCCTCTGGTGCGGCCAGCGCTGGACGGTGCGCGACCGGCAGGACC
>DASPUH010000012.1:0-8709 GCA_035622975.1 Candidatus Sulfotelmatobacter sp. | reverse complement strand
CACGGCGCCGCCGGCGGGGAACGGGAGCTGCCCGGACGACCCGCAGTCGGCCGTCGATGCGACGCCCAAGGGTGGCACCCTTGACCTGTCCGGATGCCGCTACACGACGACGCTCACGATCGAGCGGGCCATGACGTTGCGCGGGGGGACCCTGTCCGCGCCGTCGGCCAAGGACTACATCGTGCGCGTCGAGGCGGCCGGGGTGACCATCGATGGGTTGACCACGACGGGCGGCTTCGCCGGGATCTGGGCCGATAACGGGACGGACCTGGTCGTCCGCGACTCGACGGTCACCGACGCGAAGTACGCCGGCATCATGGTCCTCTCCGGCTCGCACTGCACCATCACCGCCAACGACGTCGAGCGCATCGACGTCAACGGCAGCCACGGGGACAACGCCTACGGCATCGCCCTGTCGAACACCACCGGTGGTTCGGCTGGCGCCCCGAGCCAGGACTGCACGATCTCGGACAACCTGGTCAACGACGTGCCGCTCTGGCACGCCTTCGACACCCACGGCGGCCAGCACCTCACCTTCACCCACAACACGGCCGAGAACAGCAGCCGGGCGTTCTTCATGACTGACTCGAACGCCGCCGGTGCCGACAACGTCGTCTCGGACAACCTCATCGTGGCCGGCAGCGCGACCTACAACCTCATCGGCATCACCTGCTACGACGAAGACGGGCTGTCGGTCACCGGCAACACGATCGAGGGCTACCCGACCGGGATCCTCAACTACCAAGACAGCTGCACCGGGCTGACCCAGTCTGGCAACACGATGAAGCCCTGAGCGCCACGTCGTGGCGGTCACCCGGGGACTGCACATCGGCATGGTGGCCTACGGCGACGTCAGCCACGATAGCCGTGTCCAACGAGAGGCCCTCTCCCTCGCGGAGGCCGGCCACCGCGTGACCGTCTTCGCGACGGCGGGCGACCCGTCCGTATTCGATCCATCCGGAGGCGCGGTCACCCTGGTCGTGCTCCCGCCGCCGGACGGCGCGGTCGTGCCCGGGACGCCCAGCCCGTTCCGTGTCCGAGGGGCGGCCGCGACCGGCCGCATGGCTCGCCTGCTGGCGCGGGGCCGGTGGCTCGTCGGCTATGCCCGAACGCTTCGCGCGTGGGGGCGGCGGGTGGTGGGGGCAGGGTCGGCCATCGACGCCTGGCACGTCCACGACTTCGCCGCGCTGGCTGCCGTCGGGCCGTGGGTAGCTCCGGGGCCGGCGCTCATCTATGACGTCCATGACCTCTTCGTCGAGACCGGTACAGCGCTGCGGCTGCCGGCGCCGCTGCGCCGCCTCGTCCGCGCCTACGAAGCGCGACTGGCCCGTCGCGCAGCTCTGGTCGTGGCGGTCAACCGCCCGCTCGGGGAGATCGTGGCCGAGGCATGGCACCCATCCGCGCTCGTCGTGGTCCACAACTGCCCCCCTCGCTGGCCGGGACTCGGCGGACGGCCGAGCCCGTTGCGGCAGCGGCTCGGGCTGGCCGCCTCTGAACCGCTCGTTCTCTATCACGGGCTCCTGAGCGCGAACAGGGGTCTCGAGGACCTCCTCGCGGCGATCGTGGAGCCCAGCCTGGCCGGGGTCCATCTGGCGCTCCTCGGCTACGGTGAATGGCGAGAACGGCTTCGGGAGGAGGCCCGTAGCCCGGCCTATGGTGGCCGTGTCCACGTGCTCGACGCGGTCCCTCCGGCCGACCTTCTGGGGTGGGTCGAAGGAGCCGATGTGGGGGCGCTGGTCATGCCTCACGACTCGCTCAACCTCTTTGTCTCGACGCCCAACAAGCTCTTCGAGTGCCTCATGGCCGGCGTCCCCGTGGTCGTCAGCGACTTCCCGGCGGTGCAGGACATCGTGCGCGAAGGTGCTTCCGGGCCCTTGGGGCGATCATGTCCGCCGGCCGACCCGAAGGCGCTCGCGCTGGCGCTGGCCTCGATCCTGGCCCTCTCGCCGGACGACGCCGCCAGCTTGCGGCAGCGCTGCCGCCTGGCCGCCCTCGGCCAGTGGAACTGGGAGCAAGAAGTGGGGCGTCTGGTCGACGCGTACGCCCAGCTCAGGCAGGATGGCGTGTCGGAGCCGGTATCCTAGCCGGCCGTGATCGCCGCATCGGGCTACCGTCCAGTCCTCCCGGTCCTTGCGCCAAGGCGGCTCCTGCCCGCCATCCTCGTCGTGGGCATCGTGGCTGTCATCGCGGCGATGGTGACCCGGCAGCCCGTGCTGATCGGTGGCCTCGTGGGTGGGCTGATCGTGCTTGTCGTGGGCATGCGCTGGCCCGTCGTGCCCCTCCTGCTCTACGTCGCCGTCATCCCCATCGACGAGATCGTCACGATCGGGCCGCTCGGCACCGTGGGCCGTGCGGCGGCGATCCTCTTCGCCATCTCCTATGCCCTGCCCCGACTGCGTCGCCTCAACCTCGACGTCATGCCCCTGGCCGGCTGGGCGTATCTCGGTTGGGCCCTCCTGAGCACCGTCTGGGCCATCGATCCGATCACCGCCGGGGGAGAGCTGGGCACCCTCGTCCAGCTTTTCGCCGGTGGTCTCCTGATCGCCGATCTCATCGTCGCCCGGCCCTCGCTCGTCCCGGTCGTGATGTGGACATACAGCATCGCCTGCGGGCTGGTCTCGCTGGTCGGCATCGCCGAGTACTTCGCCGGGAATGTCGTGGCCGGGGCACGAGCGGCGGCGTTGCCGGGCCAGGACCCTGCCCAGTTCGCCGCGGAGATGCTGCCCGCCCTGATCTTCGCCCTGTTCCAACTGGTGCGGGGGCCATGGCGGGTGACCGCCCTAGCGGTCGCTTCGGCGTGCGGTTTCGCCATCCTCCTGTCAGGTACGCGCGGGGCCTGGGTCAGCGCCGTCGTGGTGATCGTCCTGACGATCGTGCCGCGGATCCGTCCGACGCAGCGCCTGGCGGCGGCGGGTCTCACGGTGCTCGTCGTCCTTGGCCTCGCCCAGGTGCCTGCCGCGGTCGACCTGATCACCTCGAGGGCCGGCAACGCCATCTCCACGGGCGGGGCGGGCCGGACCGACATCTGGACGGTCGGGCTTGAGATCATCGCCTCGTCACCCGTCGTCGGCGTGGGGTATGCGAACTTCCCGGTGGCCTTCACCCCCGAGCTCGTCTTCGCCACGCCAGTGGCGGCCGACACCGGCGTCGCCCGGGCGCCCCACGACATCGTCATCGGCACGGTGGGCGAACTCGGGATCGTCGGCATGCTCGCCCTTGCCGCCTTCCTGGGCCCCCTCCTGGTGCGCAGGGGCTGGGGTCCCTACGCCGACGAGATCCGCGCCTGCCTCCTCTCCCTAGCGGGGGCGGCCCTGTTCGTCGATGTCCTGGGCAACCGCAAACAGGTCTGGTTGATCATCGGCATCGCGGCCGCGCTGGCATACCTGGCGAAACATCGGCAGGACGTGGAGGCCGTCCCCGATGCGAGCGCTGGTCCGGCGCCCCAGCTGGCGTCCGCTGCGGGCCAGGGGGGAGCGTGAGCCGGATCTTGTGGGTCACCTCGAGCTACCCCTGGGTCGGAGACCCGGTCGGTGGGATCTTCTTCGGGACCCAGGCGCGGATGCTGGTGCGCCTGGGTCTGGAGGTGACCGTCGTCTCTCCGACGCCGGTCGCCCCATGGCCCCTGCCGCTCCTCCGGCGGAGGTGGCGCGACTATGCGGCGGTCCCGTCGACAGGCACCGATGAAGGCGTTCTCATCCTTCGTCCGCGGTACCCCAACGTGCCCGGCCAACCGAGCTGGTCCGCGCCGGACCGGCTCATCGCCCGGGCGGCCGCGCGCGTCCGGCCATCGTGGTCCGAAGCCCGTCTGATCCACGGTCACTACTCCCTCGTCGGCCTCGCGGCCTGGCGTCTCGCTCGCAGGACCGGTCTGCCGCTCGTCCTGACGTTCCATGGGGACGACCTCAACCGATGGCCGGAGGATCACCCGGAGCGGCTGGCCGACCTGCGGTCGGCCTTGCGGGCGGCGGCCGCGGTGACCGCGGTGAGCGCCCCTCTCGTCGAGCGCATCCGCTCCCTGGCCGGGGTCGAGGCGATCCACCTGCCGCTCGGCTGTGACCATGAGCGGCTCGCCCGAGCCGCGATCGACCGGGACGTTGCCCGCCAGGCGCTGGGCATCCCCCCGGATGCAGTAGTGGTGCTCTTCGTCGGCCTGCTTCACCGCACCAAGGGTCTGTACGAGTTGAGCGAGGCGCTCCAGCGGGCAGGCCGGCCCTTCTACGGCGTGTTCGTCGGCGATGGGCCGGAGCGGCCGGGGCTGGCGCGGCAGGCCGGGCCGTCGGTGGACCTGCGTGGGGCGCAACCCAACGACGAGGTCGTGCGCTTCATGTGTGCCGCGGACGTGCTGGTGTTGCCCTCGTACCGTGAGGGTCTGCCGACGGTGCTTGTCGAGGCTGGATCGCTGCGCCTGCCGGTGATCGCCAGCCGTGTCGGCGGCATCCCCGACCTCCTCGCCGAGGATCGGGGCATGCTCCTGACCGACATCACGCCCGACGCCATCGTCGCTTCACTACGCGCCTTCGTCGCGGACCGGGAGGCCGCGCGGGCCCGAGCGTCGCGCCTGCGCGACCACGTCCTGCGCTATCACAGCACGGCTCAGTCGGCGTCCCGACTGCTCGAGATCTACCGTTCGATCGCCCCGGACCTCCGCCCGGCTCCCGCCTGACGGCCTCGCCGCGTGGCGGCGGTGCAACATCGCTCGCCTCGGGTCCGCGTCGGCGAAGGACATGCGCTTATCATCCCGGGACCCCCAGCCGCCGGCTGGCGATCGTGTCTCCCGGGAGCGTGAATGGCAACCTCGGCCCGCAAGGCGGCCTTCGCCGACCGCGTCGTGATCGTGTTCGTGACGCAGGTCTTCGGCGCCGCCGTCGGCGTGGTGAACGGTCTCCTCATCGCCCGCCTCCTCGGGCCCGCGGCGAAGGGCGACTACTACCTCCTGGTCCTCGTCCCTTCGACGGCCATGGTGCTCATCCAGCTCGGGCTGCCGCAGGCCTTCGGCTTCTTCGCCGCGCGGGGTCGACTCGATGGCCTGGTCGGCAAGACCGTCGTCCTGACGGTCCTCCTCTCCCTGATCGCCGTAGTGGGTGTGGTGGTCGTGCTGCCCGTGCTGCAGGCAGACATCTTCCACGGGATCGCCTTGCCCCTGATCCTGGTCGCCTTCCTCTCACTTCCCTTGGCCCTCAACGCCACCCTCACCACGGGTGTCGTCCTCGGCCGGCAAGCCGTTCGCTGGTACGCCCTCATCAACAGCGCCTATCCGTTGGCCACGACCGTGCTCGTGATCGCCCTGCTCGGCTATGCTGGCCTCGGCATCGGCGGTGCGTTGGCGATCTACCTCATCGCCTCGCTCATCCAGACGGGCGGTTTCCTGATCGCGGCGGCACGGCTGCACGGCGACCCGGACGCGGCCGGGGGGGCCGTGAGCTATCGCGACCTGTTCGGCTACGGGCTGCCCTTCTACCCGGGAAGCATCACGATCTTCTTCAGCTACCGGGCGGACGTGTTCCTGCTGGCCTGGCTCCTCGGCACTGGAGCCGCGGCGCCGCTTGGCTACTACAGTCTCGCGGTCAGCTTCGCCGAGCTCGTCTTCTTCTTCCCGAATGCCGTCGAGACGCTCTTCTTCCCCCACGTCGCGGCGGCCACGCGCGACGACGCCGATCGCCAGGTGGCGGTGGTCACGCGGGTGACGCTCCTGTTGACCGGCCTCGTCGGGTTGGCCCTCGTGCCGGCTTCGATCGTCCTGATCGACCTGCTCCTGCCCGCCTTCCAGCCCTCGCTGCCGGCCCTGTTCGTGCTCCTCCCTGGAGTCGTCGCCCTCACGGCCACCAAGGTGATCACGGGGTACACGACCGGCCTGGGGATGACCTCGCTGACCTCGAACATCAACGTCGGCGCCTTCCTGCTGAACGTCGTGGTGAACCTTCTGCTGATCCCCGGCTTCGGCATCGAAGGCGCCGCTGCTGCGTCGCTCGTCTCGTACACGGCCTCCTCGGTCGCGTTCAGCCTCGTCGCCGCGCAGGCGTCGCATGCGCGCGTGGTCGACTTCTGGCTCCCCCGCGCCTCTGACCTGACGCTGGTGGTGCAGCGGTCGGCGGCCCTGCTGCGCCGCGTCTTCGCCGCGGTCCGACCAGGCCGTGTCGGGTCGGTCGAGGCCCCGTGAGCGAACGGTGGACCGATTGAAGGGTCGGGTCGATCGGATCGTGGTCACCGGAGGGGCCGGCTTCGTCGGCAGCCACCTCGTCGATCGCCTCGTGGCCGAGGGCGCGGAGGTCCTCGTGATCGACGACCTCTCCACCGGGCGTGCGGAGGCGGTCGTGTCAGCGGCGCGTCTTGAGCGGCTCGACGTCGTCACGGATGGTGCGGCTGCCGCGGTGGCCCGCTTTCGTCCAGTGACCGTCTACCACCTGGCCGCCCAGGCCAGCGTGCCAGCATCGATGCGAGACCCCATGCGCGATCTGGCGGTCAACGTCGGGGGCACATACCGCATGGCCGAGGCGGCCCGTATCGTCGGCGCCCGACTCGTCTTCGTGTCGTCTGGCGGGGCCATCTACGGTGAGTGCACGCGGCCGGCCAGGGAGGCGACGCGTCCCGCACCCAGCTCGTACTACGGTGTCCACAAGCTGACCGCCGAAGCCCACGTCGCGCTGAGCGGCGTGGACCATGCCATCGCTCGGCCGTCGAACGTCTACGGGCCGCACCAGGCGGCGGGCCTGGAGGGTGCGGTCGTCAGCGCCTTCATGGCCCAGGCGCGCTCGACCGGCGTTCTCACGATCGACGGCGACGGGCATCAGGTCCGGGACTTCATCCACGTCGCGGATGTCGTGGCTGCGCTGATCCTGCTGGGCGACCTGTCGGACGCTCGCGGGGTGTGGAACGTCTCATCCGGTCGGGCCACCTCGATCACCGGGCTGGCCGACCTCGTCGAGCGGGCCTGGGGGAAGCCCCTCGGGCGTCGCCACAGCGCTCGCCGGGCGGGCGACGTGCGCCTGTCGCGGGTCGCATCGCCACGCCTGAGGGCAGCCGGTTGGCGGCCCGCCGTGTCGTTGCGGCGTGGCCTGGCCGAGCTTGCTCAAGGAGCATCGTTGGCATAATGGCCGACATGTCAGCCGTGCCGCGACGCGAGGACGGACGCCTCGTTGCCGCCTCCCTGGGGTCGGCCAGTCGGCTTCTCGCGCTCTACCGCCTGCCACGGATCACGATCGAGATGTCCGGCGATGCCCGTTGCCTGGCCCTCTATCGGCTGTTCACCAAACGTCACCCCCGCTACCGCCTCATCCGGAACAAGGCCTGGGGCGTGGCCCTCCTGCGCCTGCCCGACACGATCGAGGGGTACATGGGCGGGGGTGCGCGCCGCCACATGCGGGGCCACGTCGCGCGCTCGGTCAAGGCGGGGTACACCTTCGCCAGGGTCGAGCCGCTGGCCAGGTTGGACGAGATCATGGCCATCAATCGCTCCGCAGAGGCCCGCCAGGGCAAGCCCATGCACCCCGACTACCTCGACGCGAACATGGTCACGGCCTACCTCGGTCAGGCGAGCGAGGTCTACGCCGTCGTGGACAAGGACGGCCGTTTGGCCGCCTACGGCGACCTGCGCGTGTGCGGCGACGTCGCCTCGATGAGCCGGCTGCTGGGGCACGCCGACCACCTGCAGAACGGTGTCATGTACCGGCTCATGGCGGGCATCATCGAGGACCTCATCGGCCGTCGCGCGGCCGCAGGGGCGCCCAGCTGGTTCATGTACGACACGTTCCCCGGCGCATCGGCGGGGATGGCCCAGTTCAAGCGAGCCATCGGCTGCGAGCCGTATCGCGTCTCCTGGCGCTGGGTGGACCCCGCTGATGCGGTGGCCGCCTGATCCATCGGGGCCGGTCGCCGGAGGTGTGGAGGCGACGAGTGGATTCGAACCACTGAATCGAGGCGCTGCAAGCCTCTCCCTTACCACTCGGGCACGTCGCCCACGGCGAGCGTACCAAACGCCGGCCCACGCTGGCACCCCGTGGCCTGGCGAACCGCCACGCCTGCGGTGCGCGGCGGCACCTCCCGGAGATGCGTCCGGCCGACCGCCCGAGCATGGTGCACCACGGCACCAGATCGCTGCGACGGAGGCCCGGAGGTACTATCCGGGGTCCCCCGGATGGGCTATGGTCAGGCCTGCAAGGCGGAAGGCCGGCTCGAACGGATGTTCGCCTGGCGGGGCCACCTCGAGACTCCGTGATGGGGCGCGCCGTCGCGGTTGATCGCAGTCCCGGGGCCGGACCCATTCATCATCCGCGCGCCTCGGTGCCCTCGTGTCGTATGGCGTGAGCGCGCCGCATCAGGGGTCTGTCCTTGTCTGTCCGCCGCCCAGTCGACCTGACCCTTTCCGGGGCGAGTCTGGCCGCCCCCCAGGTCAACCACCTGCGCGCGGCGATGGCCCACCTCGCCCGTCGGATGCAGGCGCGGCACCTCCTCGTGGTCGACATGATCGGCATCGTCGCGGCCAGCTACCTGGCGCTCGCCCTGCGTTTCGATACGCTGCCCGGCCTGGCCATGGTTGACCGTTTCCTGCCCGGCCTGGCGCTGCTCCTGGCGGTCCAGGTCGCGGTCAACGTCCGCTTCGGCCTCTACACCCGCGGATGGCGCTTCGCCAGCATCCCCGAGGTGGTGCGCATCGTCGGCGCCGTCCTCGGCGGCACCCTCGTGGCGGTGATCCTGCTCTATGGCTCGGTCTCT
>DASPUH010000011.1:0-38877 GCA_035622975.1 Candidatus Sulfotelmatobacter sp. | reverse complement strand
GCCGCGGATTGGCGAACGCGCTGCGGATGGCACCCTCGGTGATCTCCCCGAAGGTCACCCGCTGTTGCTTGTCGCCGGGGATGTGGGCGGCCTCGGCCACGTGCCAGGCGATGGCCTCCCCTTCGCGGTCGAGGTCGGTGGCAAGGAAGACCGTGTCGGCGCGGGCGGCCGCCCGCGCGATGCTGTCGACCTGCTTGCGGCGGTCGTCGGGCACCACGTAATCGGGCCGGAAGCCGTGCTCGACGTCCACGCCCAGCTTGCCCTTACCGGGGTTCTCCGGCAGGTCCCGGACGTGGCCGTACGACGCCAGCACGTGGAAGTCCGGGCCCAGGTAACGCTCGATCGTGCGCGCCTTGGCCGGCGATTCGACGATCACCAGGTTCCGTGTCATGGGCCGGGAGTGTAGCACCGGGCCTCTCGCCGACCGCTTGCGTCAGGCTTCGCGGATGCGCCTCAGGAAGTCCTCGTCAAGCTCCGGGGCAGCCTCGTCGGGGGCAGGCTCGCCCGCCTCCAGGGCCGGGTGGGCGTGGACGGTCGCGCCGGCCTCGGGCAGGATCTCGATGAAACGGACGTGCTGCAAGGGGATGATGAACGTCGACGCAGTGTCATCGATGAAGACCGGGCGCTTGCCGTCCAGCGTGCGCAGGTTGGTGCAGACGAGGCAACTGTCGTTGGCCGTCGGCAGCGACGGCAGGTCGGCCACGAGGGGCTGCTCACCCTGCAGATGGATCACCGCGTCGCGGATCATGGGCCGCGCCTCGCCGTGGTCAGCCGCCCCAGAAATCGATGCAGAAGACCACCCGCCCGTTGGCTTGCCACACCCCCACGCCGGCGCTCCGGCCACGCGAGTCCATCATGTTGGCCCAGTGGCCACCATCCGAGGCCTTCTCGCTCTGGAAGAACAGCAGGGCCTGGATCGCACCGCTGGTCGGAGTGCCCGACCACCAGGCCAGGTTCTCGCCCCACCACGCGTTGCTGAAGCCGATGGCCGAGAGCCGACACGACGGGCAGCCGTGGTACAGCTGGCTCGTCTGGGCGAGGTACTTGGCCCACGGCCGGCTCGCCCCGCTGGAGATCTTGGCGTTGAGGGTCAGCGGTGCCCGGCCGTTGCTGCCGCGACCCGTGCACACACCGCTGCTGCTGACCCATCCACCCGTGTGATCGCAGTTGATGAGGCTCAGGAAGTACTTCTCGGTGCTGTACCACGGCGCGCTGGTGGTGCTGCCGCCCGACGGCTTGGGCTTGTCGGTGGTGCGTGGCTTGGCCGCCAGCCGATGGACCGTGGAGAAGGTGGCCGTGGCGACGGTGGCCGCGGGGTCCGTGGCGAGAGGCTGCCCGGCCGCCGAGCGGGCCGAGCCGCTGACGGTGACGGTGTAGCGTGATCCGTAGCCGAAGACCGACCGGGGTGTCCAGACGAGCACGGTGTCGCCCTCCGCCCAGCTGAACCGGCCCTGTGTGGCCGGGCTCGTGTAGGCCGAGATGTGGAAGGCGGCCTGGGTCGAGGCGTGGTCCATGGCCTGCGAGAAACGGACTGAGACGGCTTGGTTCAGGGCCACGTCGGTGCTGCCATCGAGGGGCCGCATGCGCACGACGGCCGGCACGGCCGGCACCTGGAGGTCGACCGTCACGCCGGCCGCCAGCGGCGCGCCATCGGTGTCGCGCAGGTCGGAAGCCAGGCTGAGTTGGTAGGTGGCGCCCGGCGCGAGAGGCTCGCTGGCCTGCCACTGGTAGGCCGTGTCGGGAACACCCTGGTCGGGCCCGATCGTGGAGACCTTGCCCAGCACCGCGGGCGTGACGGTCAGGGCGCCGGCGACGGCCGACGCGGTCACCGGCGAGGAGAAGGCCAGATCGACCACCGGCGCAGCGGACGGGCCACCGGTCGAGGGCTGGACCGTCACCGTGGCGGTCGTCGCGGCACGCGTCAGGAAGACGGCCGACAGCGGGCTCGGCAACGAGGTCCCGTCGCGGCCGACGGCCGTGGTGCTGAGGCTCAGCGTGTAGAGGGTGGAGGCCGCCCAGTGGGTCACCGGCGCTACATGGAGCATCGTCGCGTCCGGTGACCAGCTCAGGCGTACGGCGGCTGTGGGCGTGACCTGGAGCGCGGCCATGACCTTGGCCGTATCGACCGGCTCACTGAAGACGATGGTGGCCGGCTCGCTCAGTCCGTGGCCGGTGACGATGCTGGTACTGATGCGCGCCAGAGCGGCCGTATCGACGGGTGCGGATCGGAAGGCATTCGCGGTCGGCGTCGCCGACGAGCTCACCGCCACGAGCGTGAACAACGCGCCCACGCCCAGCACGGCCGCCAAGCGCAAGACGACCCGCCGGCGCGTGACCGGGAGCAGGTACGACGCGCTGATGACGGGCAGGCTGAGGAGCCCGGCGATCGCCTTCCGCAATACTGCGTCTCCCCTGAAGCGGCCGGCATACGGGCGGATGTGACATGCCCGAGGAGCGTCCGACCGAGGCTTGCTGAGCGGGAGCCTACCAGACGTCGCGGCATGGCGCCAACACCGATGGTCCCGATACCGGCGGGACTCTCGGTCCCGGCCGTCCGGGCCGAACGGCCTACGGGGGCCGCGCCAGCGGCCCGGCGGCCACGTAGGTCGCCCCGACGAGCGTGACCCAGCCGCGCAACTGCAGGACGGTCGCCGCGCTCGCCGCGGTCGCCGGGGCCAGACCGGTCGAGGCGATGACGCGGTCCAGGCCGGCCGGGCCGGCTCCGACGACCCGCGCGACGGCTCGCTCCGCCGGCCCCAGGAGCGTCAGCGCCTCCGCCCACGACAGCGCCGGTACGGCCGGTCGCGCGGGTGGGCTGCCGAGCGGGTCGGGCGGCGCGGCCGGCCACAGCTCCGCCAGGTCCGCCACGAGCTCGTCGAGCCCCACGACCGGCCGCGCCTCCGTTTCACGCAGCAGGCGCAGGCAGCCCGCGGTCAGCCGGTCGCCGGGCCGGCCCGGCACGACCAGCAGCAAGCGGCCCTGCTCGAGCGCGTGATGGGCCGTGTTCACGGCCCCGCTGCGGGTCGGCGCCTCGACGACGATGACGGCCAGGCTGAGGGCGCTGAGCAGCCGATTACGACGAGGGAACGTCCCTCGGCTCGGACGAGCGTGCGGGGCCAGCTCGCCGACCACCGCGCCGCGCACCAGGATGTCACGCACGAGGTCGGCATGGGCCCGCGGACCGGGTCGCTGGTGGCCCGACCCGATGACGCCGACCGTCACCCCGCCGGCCGCCACCGTGGCCGCCTGGGCCGCGCCGTCGATGCCGAACGCCAGGCCGGACACCACGACCGCGTCCAGCTGGACCAGCTGCCGGGCGATGGCGGCGGCCAGGGCCCGCCCGAGGGCGGATGGGCGCCGCGTGCCGACCACGCTCACGCGGCGCGTCCTGGCGAGCGTCGTCGGGTCGCCCTTGCCGTACAGCACCGGCGGCGGATCAGCTAGGACCTGGAGGCCGGGCGGGTAGGCCGCCTCGAGCGGTGTCAACGTCCAGACGCCACAGTGATCGAGTTCCTCCTGGGCCTGTCCCGGGTCCCGTGCCGCCGTGCCGATGGCGCTGCGCACGCCACGACTCAGGCGCCGCCCGGCGCTCAGATCGTCGAGGGCACCACGGCGGGCGAGGTCAAGGACCGCCCGCGCGCCGCCGGCCTGCCCGACGAGCGCGGCGAAGTGCGCCGGGCCCACCCCGTCCACGCCGGCGAGGGTGATCCAGGCGGCCCGTTCCGCGGCATCGGTCATGCGGCCAGCTCCCAGCGGCGGCCGGCCGGGTCGCGCAGGTTCGCCGCAGCAAGGATCGTCCCCTCGTCGACCACGGCATCGCCACCGAGATCGGCGATGGTGCGGGCCACCCGGGCGAGCCGATGGACGCCGCGGGCGGTGAGGACCTGCCGTGCGGCGACCTCCTCCAGGCCGCGGCGGGCAGAACCGTCGAAACCCCCGAGGCGCAGCACCGCCGATCCGCTGAGGAGGGCGTTGGGCAGCCCGCCGTTGCGCGCGCGAGCAACGGCACGCGCGGCGGCGATCCGCGCCGCCACGACGGCCGACGATTCGGGCGGGTCGCCCTCCAGCAGGATGGCTGGCGGCACGCGCTCCATCTCCACCCGCAGGTCGAGGCGGTCGAGCAGCGGGCCGCTCACCCGGCGCACGTAGCGCTCCGGCTCACCCGACGGGCAGGTGCACGGCCGCGAGGCATCGCCGGCGAACCCACAGCGGCAGGGGTTCATGGCCGCCACCAGCTGGAGCCGGGCTGGATAGCGCACCTGCCCGCCGGCACGCGCGATCGTCACGCTGCCGTCCTCCAGTGGCTGGCGCAGCGCATCCAGCACGTCGCGGTCGAACTCCGCCAGCTCGTCCAGGAACAGCACGCCGCGGTGGGCGAGCGTGACCTCGCCGGGGGCCAGCCGGGGCCCGCCGCCGACCAGCGCGGCGTAGGAGCTGGTGTGGTGCGGGGCGCGGAACGGCCGGTCGCGGCACAGGCCGGCCACGCCCGTCAGCAGGCCCGCCACGCTGCCGACGACCGTGGCCTCCAGCGCCTCCTCGTCGTCGAGCGGCGGCAGAAGGCGCGGGATCGCGCGCGCCAGCAGCGTCTTGCCCGCGCCCGGCGGGCCGACGAGCAGAAGGTTGTGGCAGCCGGCCAGGGCGATCTCCAGCGCCCAGCGCGCGGTGGCCTGGCCGCGCACGTCGGCCAGGTCGACCGGCTCGATCGGGGCCACCAGTGTCGCTGCGCCGGCACTGGCCGGACGTTGCTCTCCCGGCTCGACCGCCGACACACGAGCCGCAGGGCGAAGGGTCGCGGCCGCCGCGCGCCGCCCTCGCGGCCCTGCCACCAGGCGAGCGGCATCGTCCAGGCCACGCACGGCCACCACGTCCGCGCCGGTCACCAGGCGCCCCTCCGCGGCGTTCGCGGCGGGCACGGCGATGCGCCGATGACCCGCCCGCACGAGCGTGGCCACCATGGGCAGCACCCCGGCGACCGCCTGCAGGCTGCCGTCCAGCGAGAGCTCACCGAGGAGGGCCCAGCTCCCGCCGCCGGCCCGGACCTGCCCGGACGCCACGAGGATGCCCACGGCGATGGCCAGGTCGTACGCCGCCCCTCTCTTGGGCCGGTCGGCAGGCGCCAGGTTGACCGTGACGCGGCTGGCGGGATACTCGAAGCCCGCGTTGTGGATGGCCGCTCGCACGCGCTCCCGCGCCTCCGAGAGGGCCGCATCCGGCAGCCCCACGAGGCGGGTCACGGGGATGCCTGGGGCGACGTCGACCTCGACGCGGATGAGCGAGCCGGCGAGACCGTCGACGACGGCCGTGACGAGGGTGGCCAACATATGGCCCGCAGTGTGGCGAGGGTCCCTTATCGCGGGCTTGGCAGCGGCCGCTCCGCGGCCCCGTGGCGCCTGTCGGCGCGAGGTCAGCCGGTGACGGGCGCCAGCTGCGGGGTGCCCGCGGGCGCAGCGGCCGCGCCGCGGTCGACGGACCGGGCGAATTCCAGGACCGACCGGCCCAGCAGCGAGTCGGCCTTGGTGAACATGAACGGCGCCCCGCTGTTGAGGGCGCTGATCGCGCCGCGGTATTCGTTCACGATCTGGTAGTCGATCTTGCGCTTCAGGGCGCCCTCGGCGTTCTTGACGTTGATGCCGGTGAACGCGTTGCTGCGGTTGAGCACCAGCTGGACCTGCGCCTTGTCGACGTTGAGCTGGGTCATCGTCTCCAGCACGAGGCGCACGTTCTTGAGGCACGACAGGTCGGCGGTCATGACCACGAACACGATGTCGGACGCGGCGATGACGTCGAGGTTGTTCTCGTCCAGCCGCTTGTCGATGTCGACCACGACGTAGTCGTACATCTGGCGCAGCTGCTCGATGATCCGTGACATGTGGTGCTGGTCGGCGCTGACCAGCTCGGCGGTCTCCGGCGAGGGCGGCGCCAGCAGGAGGTCGACGCCCGAGTCGTGCTTGACCACGACCGAGCGCAGCAGCTCCTGGTCGATGGACGTCGCCGTCACCACGTCGACGATCGACTTGCGGTCCAGGCCCAGATCCAGGAAGACGCGGTGGTCGCCGAACTGCAGGTTCCCGTCGACCAGGCAGACCCTCGCGCGGCCCATCTCGCGGTGGAGGGCGATGGCGGTGTTGATGGAGATCGTCGTCGTGCCCACGCCGCCCTTGGCGCCGTAGAACGCCAGGACGCGCCCCAGCGGCGGCTTGCCGACCAGCAGGTCGTGGGGCGCGAAGCGGGCGAGCAGGCTCTTGATGCGCGCCAGCAGTTCCGCCGGGTGGAATGGCTTGATCTGGTAGTCGTCGGCGCCGGCACGCAGGCCCCGCACCTTCTGCTCCACGTCCGCCTCGGCCGTGAGCATGATGATCGGCAGGTGCGCCGAGCCGCCCTCGTCGGACCGGATCCGGGAAGCCACCTGGTAGCCGTCCAGCTTGGGCAGCATGACGTCCAGGAGCATGAGGTCGGGGTGCTCCGAGCCCCAGCGCTTCAGGGCCTCGGCGCCGTCGGTGGCGACGCTGACCTCGTAGCCCTCCTGCTTGAGCGTGTAGGTCAGCAGGCGTTGGACGTTCGGGTCGTCATCCACGACCAGGATGCGTGCGGCCATCCGCTCCTCGGTGTGACAGGCGCCGGGTGGTGCCCAGGTCCGATGATAGCGCGCGGGCGGGGTAGGCCCGGCGTAGCCCGGAAGTCCCGGTCGGTCCTAGTCCCGACGATGGCCCCGGCGGGTCACTCCTTGCCGTCCATGCCGCGCTCCAGCAGGCCCCCGAACGGCGCCAGCAACTGGGTCAGTTCGAGCGGCACGACGAACTTCGTGGCCGGGCTGGCGCCGATGGCCTTGAGCGCTTCCAGGTACTGCAGCGACATCGTCTTGGAGTCGACGCCCTTGGCCGCGTTGAAGATGCGCTCCAGGGCCTGGCTGAAGCCCTCGGCGTTGAGGATGGCGGCCTGCCGCTGGCCTTCGGCGCGCAGGATGGCGGCCTGCTTCTCGCCCTCGGCGACGTTGATGTTGGCCTGCCGCGCGCCCTCGGACTCGGTGATCACAGCCCGCCGCGTGCGCTCCGCCGACAGCTGCCGGTTCATGGCGTCCTGCACGTCGCGGGGCGGGGTGATCTCGCGGATCTCGACGGTGGTGATCTTGCCGCCCCAACGCTCGGTCTGCTCATCGAGCTTGGCCCGCAGGACCTCGTTGATCTGGTCGCGCTTGGACAGCACGTCGTCGAGCGTGATGTCGCCGATGACGGCGCGCAGCGTCGTGGTGGCGATGCCCTGCAGGGCGCCGGCGAAGTAGGCCACGTTGACGACGCTCTTGAGCGGATCGGCGATGCGCCAGTAGATGAGGAAGTCGATGTTGATGGGCGCGTTGTCCTTGGTGATCGTGGTCTGGCTGGGCACCTCGATGAACTGCTCGCGCAGGTCCACCACGACGCCCCGGTCGACGAACGGGATGAGGAACCGCACGCCGGGCTGGCGCACCATCGACTCATTGGTGCGGCCGAGGCGGAACACGACCATCTGCTGGTACTGCTGCACGATCCGCACGGCCATGACGACGACGACGAGCCCG
Organism: Candidatus Sulfotelmatobacter sp.; assembly: GCA_035622975.1. Lineage (GTDB taxonomy): Bacteria > Chloroflexota > Limnocylindria > Limnocylindrales > CSP1-4 > DASPUH01. The sequence goes on along the minus strand of DASPUH010000011.1, from coordinate 31,322 downwards.
AGCAGCAGCAGGACGATGACGACCGCGGCGGGGACGATGAGATCCATGGGGTCTCCTTGGCTAGCTGGCGGCCGCGCCCTCGAGGGCCTCGACCACGACGGTGAGGCCATCCTGGGCCACGACGCGGATGGGCGTGCCCCGGTCGAGCGACCGGTCATCGCTGGTGCGGGCGGACCATTCCTCGCCGCCCACGTAGACGGAGCCGAGCGGCGCGAGCGGGCGGCGGACCTCCCCGCGAGCGCCGGCTGGCAGCCGCGTCCCGACCGAGCCACGGGGCGGGGCCAGGCGGCTGGCCCGGCGCGCGGCCACGAGGGCCACGCCCATGAACACGGCGGAGAAGCCGAGGACGGCCACGATGACCGGGCCGGCCACGGTGACCGGCGGCTGCGGCGAGCCGGCCGGCGGCCGCGTGTAGAGGGTCAGGGCGCCGACGGCGATGCACAGCAGGCCGCCGATGGTCAGGAAGCCGTGTGACGGCACCGAGCTCTCGAGCACGAACAGCACGAGGCCGACGCCGATGAACAGGAGGCCGGCCGCGTCGAGCGGCAGGTTGGTCAGCCCGATGAAGGCCAGGACGAGGCTGATCGCCCCGATCGTGCCAGTCACGAAGTTGGGGTGGACGAGCTCCAGCATCAGGCCCAGACCGCCCATGACGAGGAGCACGAACGCGAGGTTGGGATCCGAGAGCAGGTGCAGGAAGTCCGGCACGCCCACCACCCCTTTCGTCCTCATGGTACGCGCCCTCGCGACCGGTGGTTCAGGCCGGGCCAGGGTCCCCCAGACTGGCGGCGAGGCGGCCCAGGTCGCCGATAAGGTCGGCCAGGGCGGCCTGCTCCGCCGGCCCGTCGCCGGCCGATGCGGCGAGGGCGTCGAGGCGGACCTGCCAGGCCTCGAGGACGGTTCTGTACGCGCGCAGGCGCGCGCCCACAGCTGGCGCGTTGGTGGCCAGCAGGCCGCCGCCCATGGCCGGGTCGCCGCGGGCCAGACGCGTCATGTCGCGCCACCCCTGGGCGGCCAGGCGCCGGGCAAGGGGCCAATCGGACTCGTCGAGCGCGGCCTGGGCGAGGGCCAGGCTGGCCACCAGCGGCAGGTGGCTGATCGCCGCCACGGCCCCGTCGTGGGCGGCCGCGTCGAGCGTCACCGGCCGCGCCCCGCACCCCAACGCGAGCTGCTCGACGGCCTGCACCGCATCCGCGTCCCCGGTGGTGCCGGGCACGACGACCCACGGCCGGCCTTCGAAGAGCGCGGCGCTCGACGCCGCGTAGCCGCGCGTCTCCGCCCCGCTCATGGGGTGGCCGCCGACGAATCGCAGGCCGGGCACCGCGGCCGCCGTCGCCATGATCACCGCCTTGCTGCTGCCGACATCGGTCACCACGGCGCCGCTGGCGACGAGGCCCGGGCCGAGCGAACGGATCAGCTCCAGGATCGCCGGGACGGGCGTAGCGAGCAGCACCAGCGGGGCGGTGGCCGCCTCGGCCGGGTCGCCCAGGGTCGCCTGGATGGTGCCCTCCTCCAGGGCTCGTGCGGTCGCCTCCGCGGTGCGACTCCAGGCCGACACCCGCCAGCCGCCGCGGCGCGATAGGGCGCGAGCGACGGAGCCGCCGATGAGGCCGAGCCCCAGGATGGCGACGGGCCGGAGTGGCTCCGGCATGCGGTCAGCCCCGGTCGGGGCGGCGGCGCTGGCCGGCGCGGCGTTCGGCGGTGCGCCGCTCACCTTCGTCGGCCGGCGGCCCGGGGTCGTCGGGCGGGTTCTGCCGCCGTTCCGCCTGGCGTCGGGAGCCCCCGCGGCGCTCCTGGTTCAGCAGCGCGCCGCAGCGCGGGCAGCGGCGCTCCTCGGGGAAGAGCGTCTCCAGGGCCACCGTGGTGAAGATGTGCCGGCCGCAGGACCAGCAGGCGAGGGTGGGCATCGGGTGCAGGTTCCCACATCCGCCACGGCCGTGCCGCGCCGCGTGTCAGCGCGGGAGGAGAAGGACGACGACCGCGGCGAGGATGACGTTGACGATGCCGAACGCCAGGACCAGGCGCACCTGCTGGCCCACCGTAAGGCTCATGGGCCGATGCTAGCAGCGCGCGGATGCCGTCGTCAGGCACTGGCGACGGGTCCCAGCGAGAAGCTGGCCACGGTCTCGTACGACGGACGCCGGCCGGGGTGGGATCGCAGCACCTCCACGTCGGTGGCGATCCAGGCCAGCGCCGGACGATCCCCGAGGGCGGCCGCCACGGCCCCGGCGAACGCGGGCAAGCCACCCCGGCACACGGTGATGTGCGCCTGATGGGGCCGGTCATCGGGATCGAACTCCGCCGCGAGGGCCGCCACCGTGCCGGCCCCCGGTTCGGCGAGTCCCACCCACACGGCCCGGGCCTTCCCGTGCCCGAACGCGCCGGCGCCCTCGATGCGGCAGGCGAACGGTGCCACGGTCCCGGCGGCCCGGGCCACGCGGGCGGCCACGTTCGGCAACTCGGTCGGAGGCAGTGGACCGATGAACCACAGGGTCAGGTGGAGATCAGCCGGGTCGACCCACCGGACCGGCGTGCGCGGCGGGAGGCTGGCCCGCGCGACCTGCGCCAGCTGATCGGCCACCGCCGGCGGCACGCGCAGCGCCACGAACAGCCGCCACCGCTCCCCGGGCGTCACGCCAGCCCAAGCCGCTCGACGACCTCGCCCAGATGGCGCACGATCATCAGGCCCGGCTCTCGCCCATCGTCGGGCAGGCTGTCCCGCGGCGCCCCGTCGCGCAGCAGCAGCATCGCCGCCATGCCCGCGGCGCCGGCCCCCAGCACGTCCTTGGCGTAGGAGTCGCCGACATGCAGGGCCCGCGCTGCGGGGACACCGGCGATCTCCAGGGCGACCTGGAAGATCGCCGGGTGGGGCTTGCCGTAGCCGACGCGGTCGCTGATGACGACGGTCACGAACCAGTCGGCCAGCCCCAGCTCCTGCAGCAGCCGGGCCCCGTCCCAGACCCAGTTGCTGACCACCGCGAGGCGGATGTCGGCCGCGCGCAGCTGCTCGAGCGTCGGGCGCACCTCCGGGAAGATGTGCCACGAGGCGGGGTCAGCGAACCGGGCGGCGATCGCCCGGTACACCGGGTCGGGCAGGCCGAAGAGTCCGGCGCCCGCCATGATGGCCTCATCGAAGCGGCGGATGCGCTCGTAGGACGCCTCGGGGCTCACCTCGAACGGCCCGATGTCGTCGAGCAGGCCGCTCCCGAGGGCGGCCGCGAAGCCGGCGGCCAGGCGGTCCGGGGTGATCGGCACGCCGGCGTCAAGGGCGGCGGCGCGGTAGACCTCCGCCCAGGAGGGGTCAGGCCGGATGAGCGTGTCGCCCAGGTCCAGCGTCACGAGCTCCGGGCGGGCGGTCACGAGCGGGCGCGGCCCTCCGCCCGGGCTCGATCGTCGCGCAGGACGCGGAGAGCGAACGCGAGGTCCCGCCAGCCGTCCACCTCCACCGCCTTCTCCTCGAGGAGCTTGTACGTCTCGAAGAAGTGCTCGATCTCGCGCAGCCGGTGGGGCGAGACCTGGTCGAGCGCGGCGACGTGCTCGAAGAGCGGGTCGCCGACGGCCACGCAGAGGATCTTGAAGTCGTCGCCGTTCTCATCACGCATCGCCAGGGCGCCGACCGGCCGGCCCCACACGTGGCAGCCCGTGAAGGTGGGCTCGTCGATCAGGAGCATCGCGTCGGTGTGGTCACCGTCGTCCGCGCGCGTGCCCTCGACGTAGCCGTAGTCGAAGTTGTAGTAGACGGCCGAGGACAGCACGCGGTCCAGGCGGAAGACGCCGGCCGCCTCGTCGTACTCGTACTTGTTGCGGTTGCCGGCGGGGATCTCGACGACGATCTCCACGACCCGCGGGAAGGCGTCCGCGGCCCGTCCGGCGCGGGTCATGGCAACTGGCCCAGCCGGGGCGCGTCAGTCGTTGTAGAGGCGCTCCTCGATGAGCTTCTCCTGCACGGTCCGGCCGTTGGGGTCGAAGCAGGAGAACTCGAAGTGCTTCTCGAACTCGAGGTCCACGTTGTCCTGGCCGCCGCGGTTCTTCTCCACCGAGAGGATGATCCAGTCGCGGAAGCGCTGGGCCTGGTAGGGGTTGAACTCGATGTTCACCTTGGCCACGATGTGGTACTTCTCGTTGAGGATGAGGATGATGTCGGCCTCGTAGTTGATGGCCGACGAGCCGCGCAGGTGGAAGTTGCGCAGGCGGGAGGCCTTGAGGCCTTCCTTGTCGGCCGCCACGATGCTGATCATCGGGACGTCCTCCGAGAGGGCGATGTCCTTGAGGCCGTTGACGACCGTGGTGACCTTCTCCGTCTCGGTGTCCGGCTCGGGGATCTGGGGCACCTTCTGCAGATAGTCCACGAACACCACGAGGCGCCGATCGCCCGACAGGGCGCGATGCTGCTGCACCAGCCGCCGCAGGTTGGGGATCGTGCTGGCCGTCTGCGAGCCGCGCATGAGGAACAGGTTCTGGCCGTACCGGGCGATGCGGTCCAGCGAGGGTCGCAGCCGCGGGTTGGCCGTCAGCTGGGCCACGTTGCCCGCGCCGCCCTCGGCCATCCACGTGCCCAGGATCTCCTTGCGCACGTCCTGGATCTTGATGGCGCCCGTCTTGTGGGGCAGGTGTGCCAGCGCCGACTCCATGGCGATCATGCGGTTGAGGAGGTACTCCTCGTCGTGCTCGAAGCATACGTACAGCACGTTGGCCTGGCCGCCCGAAGCGATGTTGCGCGCCATCTGGAGGGCCATGGTGGTCTTGCCCGTGCCCTGCGCCCCGCCGATCAGCAGCAGCTCACCGGCCCGCAGGCCGCCGCCGATCGTCTTGTCCAGCGGCGTGTAGCCGAGCGGCACGGGCTGGTACTCGGCCACCCGTCCCCCGGAGACCTTGTCGTTGAGGTTGATCAGGACGTCGAGCGCCGACCGGGGCGTCATGCTCCCGCCGTCGGTCTCCAGGCGCCACTCGGGATGGGCGCTCGCGCCATCCGCCGGTGGTGACGACGCAGGTTGCTCGGTCGTGGTCACGGATCCCTCCGGGATGCGGGTCGCTTGGGACGCCGGGCGATGATAGCACCGGGATTCCGGCGGCCAATCACCCCAACCACCCTGTACCGCACCGTCCCCGGTCGCGGCGGGAGCATCGTGGCACCACCGGGCTGGCGGCGCCTCAGGCGGCCGGTGCCGCCAGCTCCTGCAGCGTCCGGGCGAAGGCGCGGATGCCCTGCTCGAAGTTGCGCCGGTCCATCCACTCGTTGGGGGCGTGGAAGTTGCCGTCGGGCGGCGTGAAGCCCATGAGCACCACGGGCAGGCCGAGGGCCTCCTCGAAGGTGGCCACGAAGGGGATCGAGCCGCCCTCGCGGATGAACAGCGGCGGGCGGCCGAAGGTGGCCTCCAGGGCCCGCGCCGCAGCTCGCACGGCGGGATGGTCCAGCGACGTGCGACTGGGCAGGCCGCCGCCGAGGTCGGTCACCGTGACCCGCACGCCAGCCGGAGCGAGCGCCAGCACGTGGGCCCGGAGGGCGGCGAAGATGCGGTCCGGCCGCTGGTCGGGCACCAGGCGGCAGCTGACCTTGGCACTGGCCCGGCCGGGGATGATGGTCTTGGACCCCTCGCCCTGGTAGCCGCCCCAGATGCCGTTGATGTCGACCGTCGGCCGGCCGGTCTTCCGCTCCAGGGTCGTGTAGCCGACCTCGCCGGTGAGCGCCGGCACGTCGAGGGCCGCCTGATACGCCGCCTCGTCGAACGGCAGGGCCGCGTACGCCGCCCGATCGGCCGGGCTGAGGGGCACGACGTCGTCGTAGAAGCCCGGCACGGTCACGCGGCCGTCGGCGTCGTGGAGGCCGGCGATGATCGTGGCCAGGGCGTGGACGGGGTTGGTGACGGTGCCCCCGTAGCCACCCGAGTGGAGGTCCTGGAACGGGCCGCGGACGTCGATCTGGGCGTAGGCGATGCCCCGCAGGGCGATCGTCAGGGCTGGCAGATTGCCCTCGAAGAAGCCCACGTCGCTGACGATCGCGACGTCACCTCCCAGGCGACCGCGGTTGGCCAGGAGCCACGGCTCAAGGTGGACCGAGGACGACTCCTCCTCGCCCTCGAACACGAAGCGCAGGTTGACCGGCAGCGCACCGCGCACGGCCAGGAGGGCCTCCACGGCGGCCACCAGGATGGCGATGTTGCCCTTGTCGTCGCTGGCGCCCCGACCCAGGATCCGCGTGTCGGTGACCGCCGGTTCGAAGGGCGGCGAGGTCCATTCATCCAGCGGGTCCACCGGCTGGACGTCGTAATGCCCGTAGGCCACCACGGTCGGCGCCCCGGGGGCATGCAGCCAGTCGGCGTACACGATGGGGTGGCCGCCCGTCGGGGAGACCTCGACGTGGTCCATCCCCACCGCCCGCAGCCGTCCGGCCAGCCAATCGGCCGCCCGTGCGCAGTCGCCGGCATGAGCCGGGATGCCGGAGATGCTGGGGATGCGCAGGAATTCCAGGTAGCCCGCCAGGCGGGCAGCCTCACGGGGCCCGAGGTACGCCTCGAGCTCGGCGTCCGGAGCGGTCACCCCGGTCAGGCGGGAGACGGCGAGGGCGCGGGCGCCGTGGCCGGCCCGGCGGCCGGCTGGCCCCGCGGCGGCACGGGCTCGGTGGCCGAGGGCCGCGGCGTGGAATCGCCGCCGTCCCGGTGCGGGTCGGGCACGTCCGCGAAGAGCTTCTCGAACTCCTCCGCCTCCACGGTCTCCTCTGCCACGAGCTTGTCGGCCAGGGCCACCAGGCGGTCGCGATGGGCGACGAGCACCTCCATGGCGCGGTTGTAGCCGCGGTCGATGATGGCGCGGACTTCTTCGTCGATCTGGCGGGCCACGTCGTCCGAGTAGTTGCGCTGCTCGCCGATCTCGCGGCCCAGGAAGACCAGCTCGTCGCGCTTGCCGAAGGAGAGCGGCCCGAGCTTGTCGCTCATGCCGAACTCGGTGACCATGCGGCGGGCCAGGTCGGTCGCCTTCTCGATGTCATTGGAGGCGCCCGTGGTGGTGTCGCCGAAGATGAGCTTCTCGGAGGCGTTGCCGCCCAGAAGCCCGGCGATCTTGTCCTCGAACTCGCTCTTGCTCTGGAGGTAGCGGTCCTCGGTCGGCAGGGCCATCGTGTAACCCAGGGCCATGCCACGGCTGATGATGGTGACCTTGGCCACGGGGTCGGTCTTGGGCAGGATCCGCTGCACCACGGCATGGCCGCCCTCGTGGTAGGCGATGATGACCTTCTCGGCGTCGGAGATGAGGCGGCTCTTGCGCTCCGGGCCGGCCACGACCCGCTCAAGGGCCTCGGCGAACTCGGTCGTGCCGATGACCTTCTTGTTGCGCCGCGCGGCAAGGATCGCGGCCTCGTTGACGAGGTTGGCCAGGTCCGCGCCGGAGAAACCGGGCGAGGTCCGCGCGATCGTCTGCAGGTCGATGCTCTTGTCGAGGGGCTTGCCCTTGATGTGGACGCGCAGGATCTCCAGGCGGCCACGCATGTCGGGCCGGTCCAGGATGACCTGGCGGTCGAAGCGGCCCGGGCGCAGCAACGCCGGGTCGAGCACGTCGGGGCGGTTGGTGGCGGCCACGACGATGACGTTCGTGTTGGTGTCGAAGCCGTCCATCTCCACCAGGATCTGGTTGAGGGTCTGCTCCCGCTCGTCGTGCGAGCCGCCCAGGCCAGCGCCGCGCTGGCGGCCCACGGCGTCGATCTCGTCGACGAAGACGATGCACGGGCTGTTGCGCTTGGCCTGGTCGAACAGGTCGCGCACGCGGCTGGCGCCGACGCCCACGAACATCTCCACGAACTCGGAGCCGGAGATGCTGAAGAAGGGCACCCCGGCCTCCCCGGCGACAGCCCGGGCGAGGAGCGTCTTGCCGGTGCCCGGCGGCCCCACGAGCAGCACGCCGCGGGGGATGCGGGCGCCCAGCGAGTTGAACTTCTCGGGGTACTTGAGGAACTCCACGACCTCCTGGAGCTCCGTCTTGGCCTCGTCCACGCCGGCCACGTCGCTGAACGTGACGACCGTCTTGTTGCCCAGGAACATGCGAGCCCGGCTCTTGCCGAAGCTCATCGCCTGGTTGTTGGTGCCCTGGGCCTGGCGGAACATGATGAAGAAGAAGGCGCCGATCAGGATCAGCGGCAGGGCCGTGGTCAGGAGCAGGCCGATCCAGCTGCCGGTCTGCGACTCCGGCACGGCCGTGATGGTCATCTGGTTGTTGCAGGTAGTGGATTGGGTGCACCACGTGGCGATGTCGGCCGTGAGCCCTTCGCCGAGCGTGCCGGGCACCTGGCTGTCCAGGACCTTGGGCGTGCCGTCGGGGTTGGTGGCCGTGGTGGTGATCTGGAGGTCCGTGCCCTGCTGGGTCACGTTGGCCACCTGGCCGGCCTTGACGAGGGCCTGGAACGATTCGGTGCCCCCGGCGTAGGGGATCGTCCGGGCGTTCTGGGACGGTCCGAAGAGGACCACGTACAGGAGGGTCGCCATGCCGACCACGAGGACCAGCGTGACGATGCCGTTCCTGAGGAAGCGGCTGTTCAAGATCTCGAGCCTCCGGAGTCACGGGCATCCCCGCCCGGGCCGGGGCCCGGGTCGAAGGGTGGCGCGATTATAGGTCGCTGCCCGTTGTCAGCCTTTAGTACGTCCGGCGGCGCGGTGCGGATGGGCCACGCGAGGTGCGGCCGGGAAGGAAGGGTTGGTAGCGGAGGGCGGATTTGAACCACCGACCAAGGGCTTATGAGTCCCCTGCTCTACCACTGAGCTACTCCGCCGCCGATCTACGCCTGGTGATTCTAGCGCCGGGCTCCAAGCGTGTCAGGCGCGCACCAGGACGCCCGAGCCGCCGCCCCGCCGGGAGAGCGAATCGACGCTCACGGCGGCGAGCAGCACGAGGCCCGTGGCGATGAGCTGCCACTGGATGGGGAAGCCCAGCAGGAACAGGCCGTTGTAGATGGCGCCGATGACGAGCCCGCCCAGGAGGCCATGGATGGCCCGGCCCCGCCCGCCGAAGAGGCTCGTGCCGCCGATGACCGCGGCCGCCACGGCGTAGAGGACGAGCTGGCCGCCGTTGATGTTGGTGGTCATGCCGCCCAGCTGCGAGCAGTAGATGATGCCGGCCAGGCCGGCCGTGCCCGAGCACAGGATGAAGGCGATGGTCCGGACGCGGCCCACGTTGATGCCGGCCCGGCGAGCCGCCTCGGCGTTGCCGCCGACGGCGTACATGTGCCGCCCGAACTGGGTCCGCTCGAGCAGCAGCGTCCACGCCACGAGCACGGCAAGGAGGAGCGGGACGACCCACGGCACCCCCACGATCGGCAGCGTGCCCAGGGACCGGTTGAGGTTGCAGATGGCGACCACGAGCGCCCCGGCCACGGCCAGGAAGACGATCTTGGCCACGGTCAGGCCGACCGGCGGCGCAACCAGCCCGCTGTGGCGGCGGCCGGCGTCACGCAGCCACATGCTGCCGCCCACGACGAGGACCAGCGCCGCCAGGCCGACCCAGCTGACCAGCGGGTCAAGATAGGCGTTCACGATCCCGTACATGGCCTCCTGGTTGGGCAGCACGGTGCTCGTGATCGAGATGCCGCCGGCCGCTCCCAGGATGATGATCATGACGCCGAACCAGAGCAGGTAGCCGGCCAGGGTGACCACGAAGGCCGGCAGCCCCAGGCGGGTGATGATGACGCCGTGGATGGCGCCGATCGCGGCGCACACGGCCAGGCCCGCGATCATGGCGAACCACCAGGGCAGGTTCGGGGTGGGCTGGACGAGACTGGCCGCGACGATGCCGCCGATGGCGCCGACGTAGCCGATCGAGAGGTCGATCTCGCCCAGGAGCAGGACGAACCCTTCCGCGAACGCGAGCACGATGAAGACGGCGCTCTGGTCGAAGAGGTTCACCAGGTTCGCCGCCGACAGGAAGACGTGGTTGGGGCTGACGATGGTGAAGACCACCGCCACGGCCACGAGGGCCACCGTCACGGGGAGGACGCCCGCGTCGCCGCTCCGGACGCGCGTCATCCAGGCGTTCATGTACTGGCCCAGCGACTGGGCGGTGATCTCGGCCGCGACCGCCTCCAGGTCCGCGGCGGCAGTGAGGTCTGGCGCCTCCAGGTCTTCGCCGGTCACGCCCGGCGTGGGGTCCACCCGCAGCATGTCATCGTTGGCGGTCATCGCTCAGGCCCTCCCCTGCGACATGCCGTTGCCCGCGACGTCACGGCTCGAGGTGCCGGTGGTCATGAAGTCGACCACCGTCTCGCGATCGAAGGCCGTGAGCCAGTCCTGGGCCACCATGCGGCCGAGCCGCAGGACGGCGACCCGATCGGCCACCTCGAACACGTCGTTGAGGTTGTGGGAGATGACCATCACCGCGAGGCCGTGGTCCTTGAGGCGCCGGATCAGGTCCAGGACCATCCTCGTCTGGGCCACGCCGAGCGCGGCGGTGGGCTCGTCGAGCATCACCAGCTTGGAATTCCACATGACCGCCTTGGCCACGGCCACGGCCTGGCGCTGGCCGCCCGAGAGCGTGGCCACCGGCTGGCGGATCGACCGGACCGTGGTCACCCGCAGGCTGGCCAGCGTCTTCGCGGCGGCCTTCTCCATGTCGTCCTCATCGAGGAAGATGCGGTCAAGGCGTTCACGGCCCAGGAACATGTTCTGCACGATGTCGAGGTTGTCGGCCAGGGCCAGGTCCTGGTAGACGGTCTCGATGCCCAGCGCGGCCGCGTCCTTAGGGGTGCGGATGTGGACCTGCCGCCCCTCCCAGAAGATCTCGCCCGCGTCGGGTTCGTGGATGCCGGCGATCGTCTTGGTAAGGACCGACTTGCCGGCGCCGTTGTCACCGCAGAGGGCGGTCACATGGGCGGCCGGCAGATCCAGGTCGACCCCGTAGAGGGCCTGCACGGCGCCGAAGTGCTTGCTGATGCCCCGCAGCCTCAGGAGCGGCTCGGCGCCGGCCGGCGCATCCGCCACCTGGGCAATGCCCGGGACGGGCCTGACCGGCTGCCCGGGTTCAACCATCACGTCCATCGCGCGGTCCTCGGCTAGCGGAACGATCCCAGCGACGACCCATCATGACGGCCCCCGCGGGATCGCGCGGGGCCGGGATGCAACGAACCCCGGCCGCGCCCTGCGGCCGGGGTTCGATGCGATGTGCTCGCTTCGCGGCGAGCCCTTGTGGGGGGACTACTTGATGCCGGCCGCCGTGCAGACGTCAGCGCCAACGGCCGCGCAGATATCGGATGCCTTGACGAACTGGTCGGCGATGACCGTGGACTCCATGTTCGCCGCGTTGACCCAGATGGGGGTCAGCAGGACGGCGGGCTCGGTGGTCGCCGAGTTGGACGGGTCGGTGGTCGTGCCGTTCAGGAGCGCCGCCGGCGGGGTCTGCTTGGCACGCAGGTACGTGGCAAGCGCGACGGCCGCCTGGGCCTCCAGGTAGATGGGCTTGTAGACGGAGCCGCACTGCCAGCCCTGGAGCACGTACTCCAGGCCCTGTGCGGTGGCGTCCTGGCCGGTCGTGGGAACGGTCTTGGCCGCCTTGCCGGCGTTCTTCAGGTCCGTGATGACCGCCCCGGCGAGGCCGTCATTGGCCTCGATCGTGGCGTTGATCTCGGGATGCGCAGTGAGAGCCTGCTGGAAGATCGCGCCACCCTTGGCGTTGTCCCAGCCTGGCGCCAGCTGCTCGCCGACGAGGGTCGCGCCACCACTGGTGCTCGTCGCACCCGCGGCGACCTGGGCCACGGCCTGGCCCCACACGGCGTTGTTGTAGCCCTTGGCGAAGTCGATCGCGTTCGGGTCGGTGTCCTGTCCACCGTCAACGGTGAAGACCTTGGGGCTGGAAACCTTCCAGTCCGTCAGGCACTGCAGGAAGCCCTGGCCGATGAGCTTGCCCACCTGGACGTTGTCGAAGCTGACGTAGTAGGTGCTCGTGCCCTGGAACGTCGCCCGGTCGTAGCTGATCATGGGGATGCCGGCGGTCGCGGCAGCGGCCTGGATGGCCTTGCCGGTCGGTCCGTCGAGCGGGTCGACGAGGAGGACCTTCGCGCCGGCCGTGATGTCGGCCTGGGCGATGGCGAGCTCGGTCGTCGTCGTCCCGGAGGCGTTCTGGATCTTGAAGTCGGTCGTCGCGTAGCCGGCCTGCGTGAAGGCCTTGGTGAGGTACGGCAGGTCGTACGCCGTGTAGCGGGCGGACGTCGTCGTGTCAGGCAGGATCACGCCGACCATGCCGGACCCGGCCGAGGTGACGGTCGACAGGTTCGCCATCTGGGTGAAGGCGGCGTCGAGCTTGGTGACGTCGAAGGCGCTACCGCCGCCACCGCCGGCTGGCGCCGAGGTCGCGGGCGCCGTTGTCGCCGCGCTGGTACAGCCCGTGACGATGATCGAGGCGGCCGCGACGGCGGCCAAGACTGTGGCGCGTTTCTGCATGTACCACTCCTCCTACGGATGCCGAGTCCCACTCGGCAGACTTATGGTCAGACTGCTGACAGCGTAGCACGTAAAGTCACGTTACCGAACGTGCCCGCGCAGGTTCTCCCTGTCCGCTTGCAAACAACCTGCTCGATCCCGTCTGGCGGATGAACGCCGAAGCCGCGGACCCCCACCCGCCAGGGTCCGTCAGGGCAATCGCAGGAGCTCCAGCCAGGCATCCAGCGGCGACGGGGCGAGCGGCTGCGTGGGGCTGCCGACCGGGGTGATCGGACGGGGGCTCGGGGCGCCCGACTGGAGGGCGAAGACGTGCTCGGCAGGCGTGCCCTGCCCCTCCGCTCGCGCCTGCAGGTCGAGGTAGGCGCGTGTCTGGATGACCAGCAGCTCCCGCTGCCCCGCGGCCAGCTGCGCCGCGCGCGTCGCGTTGGCCGCCTGCAGCAGCTCGACCTGATGGGCCGCGTCAGAGGCCGTGGCGACCGCACGCCCGAAGACGAGCACGACCCAGGCCACGAGGACCGCACCCAGGACGAACGCCACGCGCCGGCGGGTGAAGCCCGGCATGGCTGGACCGCTCATCCGACCGATGCTACACTGCCGCGGCAAACCGAACATCCGTGCGAAAGGTGACCATGCGCCTGTACGCCCCGGCGACCGTCGACCAGGTGGTGGACGCGCTCCTGCGCGAGCCCGACGTCGCCGCCGCGGTCGTGGCGGACGAGCAGCAGGCGGCGCGGGCAGCGGAGGTCACGCCGCTGCCCGAGTGGCTCGATCCCGGCCTTCGCGAGGGCCTTGGCCGGCGCGGGCTGACGAGCCTCTACAGCCATCAGGCCGAGGCGATCGAGGCGCTCCACGACGGCCGGGACGTGATGGTCGTGACACCGACGGCCTCGGGCAAGTCCCTCTGCTACCACCTGCCGGTGCTGCAGGCCGTGGCCGAGGACCCCTCCGCGCGCGCCCTCTACCTCTTCCCCACCAAGGCCCTCAGCCAGGACCAGCTCGTGGCCCTGGAGGACCTCGCCAGCATCGCTCGCATCGAGCTCGCCGCGGCGGTCTACGACGGCGACACGCCGGCGCCCATCCGGTCCATGATCCGCACGGCCGGGCAGGTCGTCCTGACCAACCCGGACATGCTCCACGCGGCGATCCTGCCGCACCACACGAAGTGGTTCCAGCTGTTCGAGCAGCTGCGCTACGTGGTCGTGGACGAGGCCCACCTGTACCGCGGCGTCTTCGGCAGCCACGTGGCCAACGTCCTGCGGCGGCTCTTCCGCCTGTGCGCCCACTACGGCAGCCGGCCGCAGCTCGTGCTCTGCTCGGCCACCATCGGCCGCCCGGGCGCCCTCGCCGAGTCGCTCACCGGCCGGCCTGTGACGGTCATCGACCGTTCCGGCGCACCCACCGGCCCGCGGCGCGTGGTGCTCCTCAACCCGCCCGTCGTCGACGCCCGCCTGGGCATCCGCGGCAGCACGTACGGGATGGTCGAGCGGATCGCCCTGGCCTTCATGCGGGCGGAGCGCCAGACGATCGTCTTCGCCCGCTCCCGCACCGGCGTGGAGGTCCTGCTGACCCACCTGCGCGAGGCGCTGCGGGAGGGTCGCGGGCCGCGCGAACGGCTGCGTGGCTATCGGGGCGGCTACCTGCCCTCCGAGCGTCGCGCCATCGAAGCCGGCCTGCGTGACGCCTCCGTGCTAGGCGTCGTCAGCACCAACGCGCTCGAGCTGGGACTCGACATCGGCCGGCTGGACGCCGCGGTCCTCGCCGGCTACCCCGGCTCGGTGGCCGCCACGTGGCAGCAGATGGGCCGGGCGGGCCGCCGCCTGGAACCGTCCGTCTCCCTGATGGTCGCCTCGAGCAGCCCCGTCGACCAGTACATCGCGAGCCACCCCGAGTACCTCCTGGCGGGGTCGCCGGAAGAGGCCCGCCTGGATCCCGACAACCTCCACGTCCTGCTGGCCCACGTGCGGGCGGCGGCCTTCGAGCTCCCGTTCGAACCCGGCGAGCCGTTCGGCGAGGGGCCGGCCGACGACCTGCTGGCCTTCCTCGCCGAGGAGGGCCACGTGCGCCAGGCCGACGACGGGCGGTGGTACTGGGCCAGCGAGAACTTCCCCGCCTCGGAGATCCCCCTGCGCACCGCCGCGCCCGATAACGTCGTCATCATCGACACGGGCGGCCAGCGGCCGCGGGTCATCGGCGAGGTCGACCTCTTCGGCGCGCCCACGGTCGTCCACGAGGGCGCCATCTACCTCCACGAGTCGCGCCAGTACCACGTCGACCGCCTGGACTGGGACGAGCGCAAGGCGTACGTCCGGCCGGTCGACGTCGACCACTTCACTCAGGCCGAGTCGGCCGTCACGCTCAAGATCCTGGAGACGTTCGCCGACGACGGGGCCGCCGGCGGCACGCGTGCGCACGGCGAGGTCATGGTCAGCCGGCTGGCCACGATCTACAAGAAGCTGCGCTTCACCACCCTGGAGAACCTGGGCTGGGGGCGCATCCGCCTGCCCGAGATCGAGATGCACACCACGGCCTACTGGCTGGCCCTTGACCCAGCTGTCGTGGCCGGCTGGCGCCGCGATGAGCTTGACGTGGCGCTCGTCGGCGCGGGACGGGCGATGCAGACCGTGGGCAGCGTGTTGCTGATGAGCGACCCGCACGACCTGGGGTTGGTCACCCAGGTCCGCTCGCCGCACCTCCAACGGCCGGTCATCTTCCTCTACGACGGCGTGCCCGGCGGCGTGGGGTTGGCGGCGCGCCTCCACGAGCGGCACGCCGAACTGCTGGCCGGGGCCAGGGACCTCGTGCTCGCCTGCCCCTGCGAGGCCGGCTGCCCGGCGTGCACCGGCCCGCGCCTCGAGACCGGCGATGACGGCAAGCTGTTGGCCGGCCGCCTGCTGGCCATCCTCGGCCCCGGCGCGCGCCGCGCGGCGGCCTGACCTTCCCGCGCGGCCATGCCATCCGACCTCGCATCGCCCGGGTCCGGGGTGGAGCCCATGGCCGGCGACTCGACCCTACGCGCCCAGCGCCTCGAACGACTTCGAGCGCTCGATCAGCGGTTGACGCTGGCCGCCGAGCTGCCTCGCCCACCCGCCCCGGCCCCACCGCCCGATCCGGCGCGACGGGCGGCCGATCTGGCCCGCGTCCTCGGCGGGGACGTGGTCGACGGCCGCGAGGGTCCCATCGTCGTCGTCACCGAGCGCCTCAGCCTGCCGTTGGACGTGCCGGCGCTGGTCGGCTTGCCGCTGGACATCGATCTGGCACGACCGCTGGTCCTGCTCGACACGGAGACGACCGGCCTGGGGACGGCGGCTGGCACGGTCGCCTTCCTCATCGGCGTGGCCCGCTGGGACGGCGCGTCCCTCGAGGTGCGCCAACTGTGGCTGCCCGACCAGGCCGCCGAGCGGACCCTGCTGGACGCCCTCGAGGCATCCCTGCCACCCACCGCGTGCCTCGTCACCTACAACGGCCGCACGTTCGACTGGCCTTTGCTCGTCGCCCGCTACCGGCTCCATCGACGCCCCCCTCCCCCACTGGGCGGCCACCTGGACCTCCTGCCGGTGGCCCGCCAGCTGTGGCGGCATCGCCTGGCCGATGCCCGCCTGGTCAGTGTGGAGGCCGGCGTGGCCCACCTGCAGCGCCACGAGGACCTGCCCGGCGCGCTGGTGCCCGACCGCTACTTCGCCTATCTGCGGGACGGCGCGGCCTGGCCGCTGCTGGCCATCGGTCGCCACAACCGCGAGGACGTGGTCACGATGGGCCGGCTCCTGCAGGTGCTGGCGCAGGAACTGGCGCCGGCCGAGGCCCGTCGCCAGGCACACCCCGGCGATGTCGCCGGGCTGGCGCGCCTGCTGCGACGACGAGGCCGGCGCGACGAGGCGGCCAGCTGCTACGAGGATGCGCTTGCCGGGTGCGAGCGGCCCGACGCGCCGCGCTCCGTCGATGCGGGCTCGATGGCCCTGGAGCACGCCCGGCTGCTCGCCCGGATCGGGCGGCGAGTGGAGGCGCGGGCCATCTGGCAGGCGCTCACCCATCGCGGCGGCGAGGTCGCGCTCCAGGCGTGGCTGGCGCTGGCCAAGGACCGAGAGCACCACCTGCGCGACCCGGCGGGCGCCCTCGCCGCGACCGCCGAACTGGAGCGCCTGTTGGCGCGGCGCCGCGCCATGGGGCTCTTCACGCCTGATCTCGAACGGGACCTGCCACGGCGTATCCGGCGTCTGCGCCGCCGGACGGTCGCTCGTCAGCCGCGGACGAGGCCCCTGATGGCAGGCGCCTAAGCGGTGCCGGCGGCCAGGCGCTCGGCGACCTGGGCGAGCGTCGGCACGCCGGCCACCCCGACCCCTTCGACCGCCAGGCTGGCTGCGGCTGCGGCGGCGGCCAGGCCCTGGTCCGACCGCACGTCCTGGCCAGCCGCGGCGAGGCGGCCCGCGAACAGGGCGGCCAGGAAGACGTCGCCAGCGCCGGTCGGGTCGACGGCCCGGCTCGAAGGGAACGGCGGCACGAGCCGGAGCCCTTCCACCCCTGCGGCTCCGATGTCGATCGCCAGGCCGCCGCGCGTCCCAGCGGTCAACACGAGCTCCGCCCCATCGGGGTGATGGGGTCCGATCCACGCCGCGATCCGCTGCAGGGTGAGCGCCGGTGAGAGATCGTGGCTGCTGACCCCGACAAGGTCGGCCCGCACCAGCAGCGCGTGGGGCCCGGCCTGCCGCCGCCGGACCGGCTGGCCGGCGACGAGACGGCGGAGGAGGCCCTGCCAGCCCAGCGCCACCAGCGCGTCGGGCGCTGGGACGCCGGCCCAGGCGGCCGTGAGCTCGCCGGCGACGGGCGCGAACAACCACCCAGCGACGTCGCGCCAGGCCGGCGGCAGGGCCGTCGGGCCGAACGGCTCCCCCGGCTCGTGGCAGAGCTGCCGGCGGGCGTTACCGTTGTCCTGGTTCGTGAAGACGGGCGTTCGGCGCAGCGGGACGCGGCTGACGTCGGCCCCAGCGTCACGCAGCGCGTCGAGCTCCCAGGCCGTGGAAGCCGGCCCGTCGACCCCGATGATGGCCCCCACGGCAACGCCGAGGCGCGCGAGCGTGAACGCGCCGTAGACGACGCCGCCGCCGAGGCGCCAACCACGCGGATCCGCGGCGTCGACGTCGCGGCTCGCCGAGCCCACGGCGACGGCCAGCGGCAGGCCACGCGTATACTCGCGCCCCGCGTCACGCCCCCTGGACGATGGAGCCACGATGTACTTCTACGAGTTGCACGAGGGCGACGACGACCTCTTCACCGACGCCCTCCTGGTGCACGAGCTCGAGTTCGACGACGGCCAGTTCCTGGAGTTCGTCCTGGATGCGCGGCAGCGGGTGCTGGAGACGTTCACCGAGGATACCCTCGTCGAGGCCGTGGCCCACGAGCTCGAGCGCCAGCATGGCTTCACCTTCGTCGACGATGCGCGCCTTACCGCCGCGGTCAACGTCTCGGCCAGCGAGGACGGCACATTCCTGGCCGACCTGACCGACGAGCCGGGCGACGGCGACGACGAGTCGGGCGAGGCGCTCTTCCGCACCCTGCTGGTGGATATCGACCCCAACGACATGAACTGAGGCGCCCGCCTCAGACGTTGAAGAGCACCTCGATGACGTCGCCGTCGCGCACCCGGTAGGTGCGGCCCTCCGATCGCAGGCGGCCCGCACGCCGCGCCTCGGCGGTGGAGCCCAGGTCCAGGAGATCCTGCCAGGCGACCACCTCCGCGCGGATGAATCCGCGCGCCAGATCGCTGTGGATGGCGGCCGCCGCCTCCAGCGCGGTGTCTCCGTCGTGGATCGTCCAGGCCCGCGTCTCGTCGGGTCCGGCGGTGAAGAAGACGATGAGGCCAAGCAGCCGGTGGCTGAGGCGGACGACGCGCTCCAGGCTGGCTTCGGCCAGGCCCAGGTCGGCGCGGAAGGCAGCCGCCTCCTCCGCGTCCAGTTCGCCGATCTCCATCTCGATGCGCGCCGACAGGACGTCCGCCAGGGTGCCCGGCCGGTCGAGGCGCGCCCGCGCGTCGGCCGCCAGCGCCGCGGACCGCGGCAGGTCGTCCTCGCCGATGTTGAAGAGGACGAGGACCGGCTTCTGGGTCAGGAAGCGGAAGCCGCGGATGAGCCGGCTCGCCTCGGCATCGAGGTCGAGGCTGCGGATCGGCTCGCCGGCGCTGAGAGCCGGCACGATGCGCTCCAGCACCGCCAGCTCGCGATCGTTGGCTTCACGTTCGGCCGGCGTGCCGTGATGGCCGGTCGCCCGGAGGCGCTCGACCCGCTTCTCGGCCACGGCGAGGTCGGCCAGGGTGAACTCCAGGTCCAGGCGCTCCAGATCCCGCCACGGGTCGATGGCGCCGTCGGGATGCGGCACGCTGGGGTCGTCGAAGGCGCGCACCACATGGAGGAGCGCATCGGCGTCGCGCAGCCGGGCCAGCTGGTCCGCCGGGATATCGGCAGCGGCCGCGTGCCCCTCGGCGGCGGAGGGCGGGGCGGGCAGGTCCACGTAGGTGACGTCCGCCGGCACCTCGCGGCGGGGGTGGAAGAGCGCCGTCAGGCGGGTCAGCCGGTCGTCCGGGACCTTGACCACGCCGACGTTGACCGCCACGCCACCGTAGCCGCCGGTCTGGGCATGGCCCCGCGTGAGCGTGTTGAAGACGGTGGTCTTGCCCGCGCTGGCCAGGCCCACGATGGCGATCTGCACGGGCCGTCAGTACCCGACGGCCGGGTCGACCACGTTGCGCAGCGGCTCGCCGGCCCGGTAGCGGCGCAGGTTGTCGCAGAAGAGCTCGACGCTGCGGGCCAGCACCCGCCCGCTGGACCACGAGGTGTGCGGCGTGACGATGCAGTTGGGCAGGCCGTACAGCGGCGAGTCGGGGGGCAGCGGCTCGTCCCGGAAGGCGTCCAGGACGGCCCCGCCGAGCGGCCCGTCACGCAGTGCGCGCACCAGCGCCCGCTCGTCGATGAGGCCGCCGCGGGCGACGTTGATGAGCCACGCCCCCGGCTTGACCCGGGCCAGCGCCCGGGCGTCAAGGAGGTCTGCCGTATCGGCCGTGAGGGGCAGGGCCAGCACGACGAAGTCGCTCTCGGCCAGCAGCCGCGGCAGGCCGTCAGGCGGCAGCACCAGGTCCACGTGGGGCGGCGGCACCAGGCGCTCGGCCTCATCGTCACGGGCCGGTGCGGCGCCGGCCGCCGCCGCCGTCCCGCGCCGAGTGGCGATGACGCGGCAGCCGAAGGCAGTGGCAAGGGAGGCGACAGCCTGGCCGATGGAGCCCAGGCCGACGATGCCGATCGTCACGTCGCGCAGTTCCACGCCGGGCAGTGGCTGCCACGTCCGCTCGCGCTGCAGTTCGAGCAGCTGCGGCAGGCGGCGCGAGACGGCCAGGACCATCAGCATCACGTACTCGGCGATGGGACGGCTGAAGACACCCCGGGCATTGGTGATGAGGAGACCCCGGGCAAGCGCGCTGGGGGTCAGGACGCGCTCGACGCCCGCGGTCGCTGAGTGGACCCACCGAAGGCGCGGGCAACGGGCCAGGAGACGGTCGAAGACCCCCGCCGGCAGCGGTCCGCGGAGGATCACCTCGACGTCCTCGAGGGGCCCGTCGGCCAGGCCCTCGAGCGAGATGGCCACCAGGCGGCTGCCAGGCGCCGCCTCGCGGATGCGGGCCAGCTCGGTCGTCGCGTAGCGCGCCGACAGGATGGGCGTCAGGCCGATGGCGGCAGGCACCCCGCCCGGGCCGGCGCCGGGACCCGATCGCGTCAGGTCGGAGGGGGCCACGACCTGCTCAGCCGTCGGTGGGCGTCGGCGTCGGCGAGGGGCCCATCACCCGCCGCAGCCACGCGGCCGGCTCCGCCAGCTCGGCCTCGGTGGGCAGGTTCTGCGGCCCCAGCCAGAGTTGGGCCAGCGCGCCCTCGCCGCCGGCGGCATGGATGCCGGCCACGAATCGCTCGCCGCGGCGGTACTGCTCGAGCTTGAGGTCCAGACCCGTCAGGCGGGCCACGAAGCGGTCGAAGCCGCGGCGCGGGGCCTGCCGGCGGCCCTCGAACCGCTCGCGCAGCGTCGCCACGTCCGGTAGCAGCGCTCCTCCGACCTCGTCCATGACCCAGTCGGAGAAGCCCTCCAGGACGCTCATGGCGACCTGGGTCTCCCGCAGGAGACGGCGCTGCTCAGGGCTCATGAACGCCGACAGGATGTCGGCGCCAGGTCGACGCCAGCGTCGGACGGCACGCTTGAGGCCCTCCGCGCGCAGCCCCTGGGCCTCCTCCATGAAGGCCGTCAGCTGCCGTTCCAGCCGCTCCGCCAGATAGGGCCGCAGCCAGGCGTGAGCCTCGAACTCGAAGGCGTGCGTCGTCTCGTGCAGGGCGATCCACAGCCGCATCTCGTCGAGCGGCGCCCCGATCGCCGCGGCGGCCTGGCGGATGTTCTCGTCCACGAACAGCAGCCGGCCGGGGACGGCCTCGGCGGACAACAGGGCGACGTCGTACTGGCCCAGCACGCGCGTGCCCAGGAAGCCCAGCATGAGGCCCACCTGCTGGGTCGCCAGGAAGCGGTTGGCGAGCGCGGCGAAGCCGGCCAGGGGGGTGCCGTCCCGCTGGATCTCATCGAGGAACGGCTGCTCCAGGCGTCCCAGCAGGGACCGGAAGGTCGTCGTGTTGGCGGCCACCCAGCCGGCCCGCGACACGACCGCGTGGCGTTCCACCACGCCCGGCAGGGGCTGACCAAGCCGCGCCTCCAGGAGCGGCACGAGACGGTCCATGGCGTCGGCATAGGCCGGTCCGGCGGCCTCCAGGGCGGCGGCGTCGAGCGCCCCTGGAGCGCGGCGCAAGCGGCCTTCGGCGACCGCCGTCGCCCGCGGCCAGTCGACCAGGCCGCTCCGCGCGATCCGGCCCGCCCGCCGCCCCAGGTAGGTCGCCGCCAGACCGGCGGCAGCGCCCATGAGCAGGCCGTTGCGCCAGTGGCGGCGCTCGACGTCGGTCACGGTCGCCCGCTTCGCGGCCACGCCGGCTCGCCGTGCGGCGGTCACGCCGCGGCCCCGGAGACGACGATGGCTTCCACGGCGGGGAAGAGCTGCCCGAAAAGGCGTTCGGCCATGGCACGGAAGGCGCGCACCGGTCCCGTGGTGAGCTGGAGATGCATGGCGCTCGCGCCGACCGGGGCAGCCAGATCGTTGGTCTCGAGGAGGCTGGCCAGGGCCGAGGCGGTCGCCGACGCCGAATCGATCACCGCCACGTCCGGTCCCACCGCGGCCGTGATGACCGGCAGCAGGAGCGGGTAGTGCGTGCAGGCGAGCAGCAGGGTGTCGATCCGCTCGGCTGGCGGCAAGGGGAAGATGGCCTCGCCCCGGCCACCCCGCGCCCTGAGCAGCGGGGCCAGGGCCCGCGCCACCACGGCCTCGACTCGCGGCCCCTCGAGCCGGCCCTCCTCCACGAGCGGCACGAGATCCGGCGTGGCGTGCTCGTAGACCTCGACGAACGGGTCCTCGTCCTTGATGGCCTGGAAGTAGGCGTGGGAGCGCACGGTGGCCGCAGTGGCCACGACGCCGACACGACGGGTGCGCGTCGCCAGGGCGGCCGCCGTGGCGCCCGGGCGGACGACGCCCAGGATGGGCACGTCGTGGCGACGCCGCAGGTCGGGCAGGGCGACGGCCGTGGCCGTGTTGCAGGCCACCACGATGGCCTTCACGTCGCGTGCCGCGAGCTCGTCCAGGCACTGCAGGCTGAAGCGGCGGACCTCGTCATCCGTGCGCGGCCCGTACGGTGCGCGCAGGTTGTCGCCGAGGTACACGGTGGACTCGGCCGGGAGACGCCGGAGGACCTCGCGCAGGACGGTCAGGCCCCCTACGCCCGAATCGAAGAAGCCGATGGGTCTCGGATCGGCCATCGGCTAGCGCGAGGCGCCCACCGGCTCGCGGCCGGGCTGGAGCGCGCCCGCCAGCGCCGACAGATCGCGGCTGATGGCCGCGCCCGGCTCGGCCAGCACGAACGGCAGGCCCTGGTTGTTGCACTCGACGACGAGCCGGCCGTCGCTCACGACGGCGTACTCGGGCACCCGGCCCAGCTGCTCGACCAGGGCAGCCTGGGTCAGGCCGCCGTTGGCGTCGGCGCGGTTGAGGAGGTAGCGCAGCTTGCCTGGTGGGTAGCCGATGGCCCGGAACGTGTCGCCCATGGCGCGCGTGTTGTGGAGCGTGGTCGAGTCCCACGAGACGACCTGGAGGATGACATCGGCTGCGTCGAGCAGCGAGAGGACCACGTCGCCCAGGGTGGCCGGCGTGTCGATGACCACGACCTCGTAGACGCGGCGCAGGAGCGACAGGACCTTGTCGAGGTCCCGTGGCGTGATCATCTCGGCCATCTCCACCCGCGGCGGGGCGAGGAGGATGTCGATGCCCGACGGGTCGCGCCACATGACCTCGGAGAGGTCACTCTCCTGGATGCGGTCGGTCGGCAGGTCCAGCAGGGAGGGCGCGTCCTGCGGCACCTTCAACAGCGATCGCATGTCGCCGAACTGGAAGCTGCCGTCGACGAGCGCCGTGCGGAGCCCGCCCTGCTGGGTCATGGCCACGGCAAGGTTGAAGGCCAGCGTCGTCTTGCCCACGCCGCCCTTCGGCGCGTAGAGGGTGTAGACGCGACACTGGCCGACGCTCGACGCGGCGTGGGCGGCGGCCACGGTGCCGGTCAGGATGTTGACCAGGTCGAACCCGCTGAAGGGCATCGACAGGACACGGTCGACGCCCCGCGCCGGATCCACCTGGACCGGGTTCTGGGGCACCGTGAGGATGATGATCGGGGGCGCGGCGCCGTCGTGGCGGATCTGCTCGGCGACCTGGAGGCCCTTCATCCGTCCCTGGAGCAGGGAGTCGATCATCACCACGTCCGGGCGCAGCTGGTGGATCTGCTCCACGACAGCCCGGCCATCCTTCTGGATGTCGAGCAGCTTGATGCGCTGCTGGCTGTTCAGCAGGTTGCGCACGTACTGCGCCACCTGCGGGACGTCCTCGACGAGCAGCAGGCGGATCTGGTCCGGCAGCGATGCGACCACGGGCCGACTATACCAAGCGCCCGAGGAGCAGCACCCGCTCCGCACCAGGACCAAACGGCTCCATCCGATAGTCCCCCGCCAGGAGTTCCACCGTGAGGCCCGCGGCCTCGGCCATGGCCGTCAGCTCGGCGGCCGTGACGAGGCGGAGCTCATCGGTGCGGGATGTCCGCTCGACCGGTCCGCCGCTCGTGGGCCAACGGTCGAAGAAGGTGGTCAGCGCGACCGTCGCCGCCGAGGTGTCCAGCCGCGCGCTGCCGAGCTTGGCCACCTGATGGACACCGTCATCCTCCGGCCGCAGCCACTCCAGGGCCAGCCGGCCGTCATAGGCCGCCAGCTCGTCGGCGGAGGGCAGCCACACGTCCACCAGCGCCAGTCCGCCCGGTCGCAAGTGGCGGGCCAGGGCCCGCACCGCCGCCACCTGCCGCTCGTAGGTGCCCATCAGGAAGAGCGAGTTGAGTGCCAGGAAGGCGAACGCGAAGCGGGCGCCGAGGTCGACCGCCAGCAGGTCAGCGTGGACCAGTTCGAGCGTGCCGCCTCTCGCCGCGCCGGGTGACGCCGCCACGACGCGCTCCCATCGCGCCGCGGCGCGGGCCAGCATGGCGTCATCGTCGTCGACGCCGGTGACGCTATGGCCGGCCACGGCCAGGGGCACCGCCACTCGGCCGGTACCGACGCCCAGTTCCAGTACCGGGCCGGCCTCGCGGTCGGCCAGCGCCCGGTAGAGGTCCAGGTCGCCGGGGTCGTCGCGCAGGTCGAGGTCGTAGAGCGCCGCCAGGCGCGCCGCTCGCTCAGACGCCACGGAACTCCCGCCAGGCGGCCTCCGCGAGGGCCGGGTCGTCGAGGAGATCGAGCGCCGTTCGCGCCACGAGCGTCGCGGCGAGCAGCGTCGTCTCGTCGGCGCGCGGCGTCGCGGCCGCGTCCCGGAAGCGGGTCGAGTGCCCCGGGACGCCGTCGTCGCAGATGGCGAGGGTGGGGTGGATCGTCGGGAGCATGAGGCTGACGTTGCCCATGTCGGAGCTCCCGATGCGCTCCGGGTCGACCCCCTGGTCGACACGCCCGGCCGCCTCCATATGGGCCCGGAAGCGCGCGGCCAGGGTGGCGTTGTCCTTCATCACGGTCGAGCCGCTGCTGAAGACGGTGGCCGCCTCGGTCCCGGTGGCCATCGCGGCCGCCGTGACCATCTCGCGGAACCGCTGGCGCAGCGACTCGAAGTAGGCCTGGTCCGTGCTGCGGATCATGAACCGGCCGACCGACCGGTCGGGGATGATGTTGGGCGCCGTGCCACCCTCGATGATGATGCCGTGCACCCGGGCATGCTGCGGCAGCTGCTGGCGCCACAGGCCGATCGAGGTGAACAACAGGACCATCGCGTCGAGCGCGTTGCGGCCGCTCCACGGGTCGCTCGACGCGTGCGCCTGGAGGCCCGTGAAGGTGACCTCCACGTCCTCGCAGGCGAGGAGCAGGCAGGCCGCATGGTCGCGGTCACCGGGGTGGAAGAGCAGCGCCGCATCCAGGCCCTCGAACAGCCCGTCGTCGAGCATGTACTGCTTGCCCGATCCGGATTCTTCGGCGGGCGTGCCCAGGAAGACGACCTCGCCCCGCCAATCGGGCGCCAGCTCGGCCAGGGCGATGGCCGCCCCGACCCCGCTGGCGGCCATCGTGTTGTGGCCGCAGCCGTGGCCCAGCCCTGGCAGGGCGTCGTACTCGGCGAGGATGCCCACGCGCGGCCCGTCCGGGCCCAGGCCGCCGGCCAGCGTCGCCCGCACGGCCGTCGCCAGGCGGCCGGCAGGAGCCGTCACCGCGAAGCCATGGTGGCGGAGGGCGTCGGCCACCCTCGCCGCCGCCCGGACCTCCTGGAAGGCCGGCTCCGGATCAGCGTGGATGGCATGGGAGAGGGACAGGATCTCGTCGCGATGGGCCGCCACTGCCGCGGCGACGCGTTGGCTGCCCTCGTCAAGGGTCTGGCGGCTCGGGGTACCCGCGGCGCCGCTCATCGGACGGCCGGGCCGGCGGTGGCCGCCACGAGGTCGGGAAGCCGGACACCGCGGCCGTCACGCTTCTTGACGGCCAGCGCGCTGATGGCCTCGAGCACAGCGCGGTGGGCCGCCATGGCGGTCACCTCGGCGTGATCGAACGGGGGTGAGACCTCGACCACGTCCATGCCGGCAAGTTCGACTCGGGCGGCGATGCGGCGGATCCCGCGCAGGACTTCGCGGGTGAGCATGCCGCCGGGCTCCGGGGTACCGGTGCCAGGCGCCATGCCCGGGTCGATGACGTCGACGTCCAGCGACAGGTAGATGAGGTCCGGACCGTCCAGCGCCTCGGCGATGGCGTCATCGATGACCGCCTCCGCGCCACGCTCCTCGATCTCGCGCATCAGGTGGTAGCGCATGCCCTGGGCCTGCATCCAGGCGAAGATCTCGGGCCCCGGCCAGTACCCTCGCAGGCCCACCTGCACGAAGTTGCGGCCGCTGACGGCCCCCGATTCGACGAGCCGCCGCATCGGCGTGCCGTGGCCGGCCAGGACCCCGTAGTCGTCCGGCGCCGTATCCGCGTGGGCGTCGAAGTGGACGATGCCGATGCGGCGCGGCGCCACCACCTCGGCCACCGCCGACGCGCTCGGCCAGGTGATCGAGTGGTCGCCGCCGAGCACGAAGGGCACCGCTCCGGAGCGGGCGACCTGCAGCACCTTGCGGTAGATCATGGCGTGGCCCCGCTCCAGCCAGGCCGGCACGATGGCGGCGTCGCCGGTATCGACGCCGTCCAGGAAGTGCCACGGCTCTACGCCGAGCTGAAGCGAGTGGTCCCCTTCGGTGTAGGTCGCCGCGCGGATGGCCCGTGGCCCGAAGCGGGCCCCGGGTCGGTGGCTGACGGCCTCGTCGAGCGGCGCCCCGACGATGGCGACGTCCGGCGCTCGCGCGGCGAGAGCCGCCGGATCATCGACGTGATCCCGCTTGCAGAACGTCGGCAGGCCCACGTAGCTCGGCAGTTCGACCTCGGCGAGCGGTGGATACGCTCGGTCCCAGCCGTTGAGATGGGCGAATCCGCCGGAAGACGTGTGGGCCACGGCCGCCTCGCATGGCGCGCGGCGCCGCCGGTTCCGGGTGACGGTCCAGCGGGGCGCCTGGGGCGCGATGATAGCCTCCCCTCACCGCTCCACGCTCAGGCTGACCTCGACGAAGAGCGCCATCGCCGTCACGAAGAGGGCGATCGGCAGGCTGAACGCGCCGAGCTCGCGAAGCAGCACGAACAGGGCCACGAGGCCCCCAGCGCCAGCGCCACGCCGGGCCGCCCGGCCCCAGTCACCGTGGTATGCGATGCGGCGGTGGAGGCCGAACGCCGCCAGCCAGCACAGCGGGATGGCCGTCAGGCCGACCGCCACGCCGATGAGGGCCGCCCCCACGGTCTCGATCAGGAGGGTGTCGGGGTAGACGGTCGTGACCAGCAGTATCAGGGCGATCCACGAGGCCACCGCGCCGCTCAGCAGGCCCAGATTGAAGGAGCGGTCTCGCGCGTACACCGCGCACGAGTCTAGCGGCGCCCCGGCCGTAGCCGGCGAGGCCCGGCGGCGGTCAGGCAGCCGCGGCGGGACAGATCTCACGGAAGGGACAGCCACCGCAGGTCGCCGGATCGGGCGCGGCCTCGAACTCGCCCCGTCGGATACCGCCAGCGGCGGCCGTGAGCCGGGCTCGGGCTCGTTGCAGGCGACCAAGGTCCGGCGCCACGGCGCCGACCGTGTTGCTGGTCAGGAAGTAGAGCTGCACCAGGGCCGGGAGCGCGCCAGTCTCCGCCTGGTGGGCCAGCGCGTAGAGCGCCAGCTGCAGCGAGTCCCGGGCTCGCTGCCGCGCCCGCCGCCCATCCGGCACGTCACCCGACTTGTAGTCGGTGATGATGGCGACGCCGCCCGGGCCGCGGTCCACCCGGTCGTATCGGCCACGCAGGCGGTCCTCCCCGATGGTGACGCTGAACGGCGCCTCCACGGCTGTGGGTGGGGGAGCGCCGCTGGCGAGGCGATCCTCGCGGAAGCGCCGAAGGGCGGCCTGGCCCGCTGCGAATCGCGCCTCCTCGTGGGTGCGGGACAGGAAGCCCTCCGATTGCCAGTGCTCGGCGAACGCCTCCAGCAGCGTCGCCTCGCTGAGGGGATGGCCTCGACGCTCGCTCACGTGGTAGGCGGCGACCGCGGCATGCAAGGCCGAGCCGTAGACGAGAGCGTGATGCGGCGGGGTCGGCAGCCCGGTGACGTATCGGTAGCAGTACTGGCGCGGGCAGGTCAGGTAGCTGTCGAGCTGGGAGAAGCTGAGCTCGCGGGGGGCGGCCGGTGGCGTGGGCGAGGTGGAAGCCGCGTCGGCAGGCGGAGTGCCCAGGGCCTCCAGGGCGGCCCCCGGGTCGACCACCTGGTGGAGACGGACGGGCGCATGGTCGAGCGCCTCCGCCAGGAAAGGCGACGGGCGTGCGATGCGCACTCCCCGAGCCCGCTCGGACCAGGTGAGGATCAATTCGTCACGCGCCCGCGTCATGGCCACGTACGCCAGCCGCCGCTCCTCCGCGTGCGGCGCGGCGCGCGGTCCTGCGACGACCTCCGCATCCTCGAGCTCGGCTGTGAGCTCGAAGGGCGCAGCGCGGCTCCGCACCGGGAAACGGCCCTCGGCCAGCCCGGTCACGACGACGAGCGAGAACTCGAGGCCCTTCGCCTTGTGCGCCGTCAGAACGGCAACGGCGTCCGGCGCGTCGAGCGGACCGTCGTCCTCCTGGTCGTCACCCGTCCCGTCAGCCAGCAGGTCCAGGTGCGGCATGAGGAACGCAAGGCGCTGATCGGGCAGCACCGCGGCCTGGTCCCGGACGACGGTGAAGAGGCGCACCACGGCCCGCACCGAGACGTCCCCGTCGGGCTGGCGCGCCAGGCGGGCCAGGCGGCCGCTGCGCCGCAGGTGGTCGTACAGGACCTCCGGCGCCGGTCGCCGATGGGCCACCTCGCAGGCCGCCTCGAGGTCATCGACGAGCCGCTCGACTGCGGCCCGCGTGTGATCCCCGACGCGGGCGATACCGGGTTGAGCGATCAGTTCACGCAGGACGTCCCACAGCGGTCGGTGGCGCCGGCGCGCCATCTCGAGCAGCGTCGTGAGGTCCGATCCCCCGAGCCGATAGGGCTCTGCCGTGGCCAGCGCGTAGAGGTCCAGGGTCGATGCCGGGTCGGCGGCTGCCCGCAGGAACGCCAACAGCTCACGGGATTCGGGGCGGTTCAGCAAGCCGCCGCCGCCCGAGGAGCGTGTCGCCAGCCCGGCGCCGTTCAGCGCCTGGAGGAAGGGCTGCGCGTCGCGGTTGCTGCGCACCAGGACGGCCATCTCGCGCTGGGGCTGCCCGGTCGCGGCGCGTGCGGCAAGTGTGTCCGCGACCCATGCGGCTTCCGCCTCCACGGTCGCGAAGCCCTCGCAGCGCACCGGGCGGGGCCGCGCCCGGCGGTGCGCGATGAGCGGCCGGCGCGGCGTATCGACCGCATCCACGGCGTCATTGCAGGCGATCAGGCGGGCGGCGGCGGCCAGGATCGGCCGGCGCGAACGGTAGTTGCGCCGGAGGGTGATCGCGGTGGCCATGGGCCAGGTCCGGCGAGCCGCCTGGACGGCCCCGTCGAGCGCGCCCCGGAAACCGTAGATGGCCTGATCCTCGTCCCCGACGACCGTCAGGTTGCCCTGCGGCCCGACGAGCGCCTGCAGGAGCCGGAGCTGAGCGGCATCGGTGTCCTGGAACTCGTCGACGAGCACATAGCGGTAGCGCTCATGCAGGGCCCGGCGGACCTCCGGGTGCTGCTCCAGCAGACGCACGGCCAGCGCGACCTGGTCGCCGAAGTCGATGCACCCCGCGGCGAGCAGCAGGCGCTGGTACGCCGCGTAGGCCCGTGCCAGGGCGACCCGTCGCTCGGCGGCCCCGATCACCGCTGCCGCTCCCTCGCCGAGGGACTCGCCCGCACGCCTGGCCTCTGCCAGGGCCTGGCCGGCGTGGGCCTCCATGCGTTCCGCTGGCAGGCCCGCCTGCTTGGCCCGGCCGAAGGCCTCGGCGAGGCCGAGAGCGGTGCGGCCCGGATCGCCGAGGCGGACGTCGCCCTCCAGGCCGAGGTCGTACAGCCGCTCCCTGATGAAGCCGGCCGCAGCCGGGCGCGACAGGAGGCGCGGCTCAGGAGGCAGTCCCAGCTCGAACGCGTGATCGCGTACGAGCCGGTCGCCGAAGGCATGGAAGGTCTGGGTCATCACGTCGGCGTAGCCGTAAGGCACCAGCTCATCGACGCGTCCCTGAAGCTCGGCCGCCGCCTTCTCCGTGAAGGTCAGGGCCAGGATCTCCGCCGGACGCGCCCGCTTGGCTGCGATGAGCCAGGCCACGCGCCGGGTGATGACACGCGTCTTGCCCGTGCCCGGGCCGGCGACCACCACCAGCGGGCCGTCACCATGGGTGACCGCCCGCCGCTGGGACGCATCCAGCCCGTGCAGGATGGCGGCCACGGTGGCCAGGGCGACCGGCGCTCCGGACGCCGCTTCGGCCGACCGGACGACGGCCGGTGAGCGGCCGAGGGCGAGGGCTGTGGTCATGGCCCGAGGTTGCGGGGCCCCCGTGCCAGCTCGGCTGGCACGCCGCGCGGCGCAGGCAGCCGACGGCGTCGGGTATCCTGCGCGTCGATGAGCAAGCGTGTCCGTGGCCGCCGCTCCGCCGCAGGCAGGCCGGCCAACCGCCCGGCGCGCCCGCCCGCACCCACTGCCGCGACCCTCGCTCCCGCGGATCGGCTGGTCCAGGCGAGCGACCCCGACGCCGGGGCAGTGTCAGCCCTGTCCAGCGCCGCCGGCAGGACCGCGCGACCGGCGCTGCGAAGCGCCGGTCCGGCTCGCCAGAGTGCGCTGGCGGTGCGGGCCGCCAGCGAGTACGTCTACGTGGGCCAGGACCTGCGCCACATCGGACTGCTGGCCTCGGCGATCGGCGCCGTGCTGGTCGTCCTGTGGCTGGTCATCGACGTCCTCCGCCTTATCCAGCTCTGAGCGCCGGCCCGCGCCTCAGCCGTCGCCGGCATCCTCGCGCTGGGCGCCGGCGATGCGCCGTTTCTGCTCCTCCCTCGCCGGCATGACCTTCCCGGCGACACGCATGGCATCGACCTCAGGCTCGTCGGTCCGACGGGCAGCCAGCCGGCCCTTCGCCGCGGCGCGGGCGGCGCGCAATCGCGCCAGCCGCTCCCCGATCTGCTTCTCCAGGCCCTGGTCCGAGGGTACGTAGTAGTTCCGCTCGGCCAGGTCGTCGGGCAGGTACTGCTGGGCGACGTCGGCGCCCTCGAACTCGTGCGGATAGCGATACCCCGCCCCCGTCCCGAAGTCGCGCCGCTCGCGCCACGTCGCGCTGCGGAGGTGGGACGGCACGGGCAGCGAACCGTGCTGCTGGACGTCGGCCATGGCCGCCCAGTAGGCCGTCCCGGCGCGATCGGACTTGGGTGCGCTGGCCAGGTATGCCGTGGCCTGGGCCAGGGCGTACTGCGCTTCGGGCAGGCCTACCCAGTCGAGGGCATAGGCGGCCGCCACGGCCAGCTGCAAACCGCGCGGGTCGGCGTTGCCGATGTCCTCCGAGGCCAGGATGATCAGTCGCCGGGCGATGAAGCGGGGGTCCTCACCGGCCGCCACCATGGTCGCCAGCCAGTACAGGGCGGCGTCCGGGTCATTGCCCCGAACGCTCTTGATGAAAGCACTGACGGTGTCGTAGTGTCCGTCGCCGGCTCGGTCGTAGGCGAGCACCCGTTGCTGGGCCGCGGTCTCGATCATCTCGCGGGTGGGCGTGCCGCCGTCGGCGAGGGCGATGGCCGCCTCCAAAACGTTGAGGCCGATGCGGGCATCGCCGCCGCTGACCTCGACG
>DASPUH010000010.1:0-44457 GCA_035622975.1 Candidatus Sulfotelmatobacter sp. | reverse complement strand
CCACGAGCCGCTCGGCGCCGACGAGGCGGCCGAGGAGCGGTACCTGCTCCGCGGCCTCGAGGCGCTTGACGCGGTGACAGGCGTGCGGCCCGTCGGCTATCGGGCCCCCATGTGGGAGACCTCGTACCACACGCCCGCTTTGCTGGCGCGGCATGGGTTCCGCTATGACTCCAGCCTCATGGACGCGGACCGCCCGTACCGCCTGGCCACGACCGACGCAGGCCAGGATGGTCGGCCGGCGCCGTGGCTGATCGAGATCCCCATCCACTGGGGGTTGGACGACTGGGAGCAGTACGCCTACCTGCCCGACCTGACCGGCTCGGGCCTCATCGAGAGCCCGGCCAAGGTCATGGAGATGTGGCGGCTCGAACGCGACGCCACGTTCGCCGCCGGGGGCTGCCTGGTCCTGACCATGCACCCATTCCTCTCCGGCCGGCCGTCCCGCGCCGCGGCGCTGGCCGGGTTCCTGGACGAGCTGCTGGCGCTGCGCGATGCGGGCGTCTGGGTCGCCGCCCTCGACGACATCGCGGCCCACGTGGCGGGCCTGGATCTGCCCGCGGTGCTCCACCGCCAGCCGCCGATCCCCGAGGGGTGGCTCCCCGGCTAGGACGTGCTACCCGCCTCGCGCCGGCGCAGGGCCACGAGCGAGAGCATCTCGTAGGCCAGGTTGGCCGCCAGGAACGCCGTCTGGCCGGCCGGGTCGTAGGCGGGGATGACCTCGACCACGTCGAAGCCCACGAAGTCGATGCCCCTGAGGCGGCGCACGATGGCCAGGGCGTCATGGGCGGCCAGCCCGCCCGGTTCGGGCGTGCCCGTACCTGGGGCGAAGGCCGGGTCGACGACGTCGATGTCGAAGCTGATGAACGCCGGCCGGTCGCCCACCCGGGCGCGGATGCGGGCCGCGATCGCCTCCGCACCCTGGGCCAGGACCTGCTCGGTGGTCTGGTAGTCCAGGCCCAGTTCGGTGGTCAGCGACGGCCAGTCCTCGGGCCCGTAGAGCGTGCCGCGCAGCCCGACCTCGATCGAGTGGGCCACGTCGACCAGGCCTTCCTCGATGGCCCGGCGCATCCACGTGCCGTGGTTGTACTTCTCGCCGAAGTAGCTGTCCCAGGCGTCCGTATGTGAGTCGAAGTCGATCACCGCCACGGGGCCGCGGCTGCGCGTCGCCCGCAGGTGGGGCAGCGTGCAGGCGTGGTCGCCGCCGATGAGGAGGGGCACGATCCCTCCGTCGACGAGCGGCGCCACGGCCGCCTCGATGGCCGCGTAGCTCCGCTCGATGTAGCCGGGCACGATGGCCACGTCGCCGTGGTCGACGCAGGAGAGGACCTCGAACGGGGAGACGTCGAGGTGCGGGTTGTACGGCCGCAGCATCACCGAGGCGTCGCGCACCGCCCCCGGCCCGAACCGCCCGCCGACGCGGTAGGTCACCCCGGTATCGAACGGCACGCCGACCACGGCCAGGTCGACATCCCGGAGGTCCGTGACGTGGGGCAGGCGCGCGAACGTGGTGGGGCCAGTGAAGCGCGGCGACTTCAGCGAGTCGGCCGGTCCGTAGCGAGGCATGCCCGGCATCGTATCCGGCCGGGCGGCCGTTGTATCGTCCACGCCATGGCCAAGGTCGTGCCCGGGGCCCGGGTGGATGCGCTGCCCCAGCACCTTCCCGACGCCTCACCGCAGCCGTCGCCCGACCAGGCCCCGCCAACGCCGCAGGCGACGCTCGCCGTCCCCCGGGCCGGCCTGGGCGAGCGGCCGGGTCCCACGCGCCGCGTGGTCGTCATCGGGGCGGGCCTGGCCGGCCTCGTGGCGGCGTTCGAGCTCAAGCGGCAGGGCCACCACGTCACGGTGCTCGAGGCCCGTAACCGGGTGGGCGGCCGCATCCACACGATGCGCGGCTTCGCGCCTGGCCTGTACGCCGAGGCGGGCGGCATGCGCATCCCGCGGGCCCACGACCTGACGCTGGAGTACTGCCGGCTCTTCGACCTGCCGCTGCGGCCATTCGTGATGGGCAACCCCAAGGGGCTGGTCTACCTCAACGGCGAGCGCATGACCATGGCGGAGGCTGACGCCCAGCCCTCACGGCTGCCCTTCACCCTGGCCGACCACGAGCGTGGCCGGACGGCCGACCAGCTGTGGGAGTCGGCCGTCGGTGACCTTCGAGCCCTGGTCGAGCACGAGGGCCAGGCGGCCTGGCTCGAGATCGTCAGGCGGTACGACCAGTTCTCGCTGTACGAGTTCCTCCGTGAGAAGGGCTGGAGCGAAGGGGCCATCGAGTACTACACGGTCATGAACTTCCTCGAGGCCGACATGCACAACGCCGTCGTCGAGATCATGCGCGAGGACTTCGGCAAGGCGTACGTGGACATGCAGGAGATCGCCGGCGGCATGGACCTGCTGCCCAACGCCTTCTTCGGCGAGCTGCACCGCGAGGTCCACCTGGGGGCCGAGGTCTTTGCCATCGACCAGGAGCCCGGGTCGGTCGTCGTCCACTACAGGACGGAGGCGGGCCGCTACCGCGCCGTGGGTGACTACGCCATCTGCACCGTGCCGTTCTCCGTGCTCCGCACGATCGAGACCGTCCAGCCGTTCTCGCACGAGAAGCGCCGCGCCATCCGCCAGCTCAACTACCACGCCTCGACGAAGATCGTCTTCCAGGTCCGCCAGCGCATCTGGGAGAAGGACGACGGCATCCTGGGTGGCGCGACCGTCACCGATCTGGCCGTGCGCCGGCTCAACTACCCGACGCCCGACCCCGCGACCGAGCGCGGCGTGCTCCTGGCCTCGTATACCTGGGGCCAGGACGCTCTCCAGTGGGGTGCGATGGACGAGGAGACGCGGCTGGAGGAAGCGCTCGACGACGTGGCGCACATCCATCCCGGCATCCGCGACGTCTACGAGACCGGCGCCTCACACGCCTGGTACAGCGACCGGTGGGCGCGCGGTGCGTTCGCCATGTTCGCGCCCGAGCAACAGACCGAGCTGCAGCCGGCGATCGTGCAGCCGGAGGGCCGCGTCCTATTCGCCGGCGAGCACTGCTCCCTCTACCACGCCTGGATCCAGGGCGCCCTCGAGTCGGGCATCCGCGCCGCCCGCCAGATCCACGAGGCGACCGACGTGGCCGAAGGCACGGGCCTCGCCCAGGCGTAGCCGCGTGGCGGCCCGTGGGATCCGCGCCAAGTCGGGCCGGCTCCCTGGCCCGCGGGATGCTCGCTGCATGGTCGCTCGAAGCACATCGCCTGCCACCAAGGGTCCGCCGAGCCGCCCGAGAAGCTCGACGGCCAGGATCTGATCGCCGGTTGCGCTGCGCTCGGGCTCGGCCTGGCGCGACCAGCCGACGTGACGGACCGCACGCACCACCGGTTGGGGCTTGGCACGACTCGTTGTGCGGGCAGTGCTCATGCAGCGAGCACGAGTCGCGGCAAACACCCGCCGCGCGGGACGGGCGCCATGCCCATAGAGGCCTCGCTACCAACCCCATTGCTCGTGCGAGCACATGGTCTGGGGCCAAGCCGGCGGTGGGGCCAGGCGCGGGATCGCTACGCCTTCCTTATGGCCCCGAATGCCCGGATCTACGAATGGGGCGGGTGGCTACGGCGCCAAGGCGTGAACCCACCACCCGGCGTAACCGCCGTGGATGCTTGGGCGCTGCCCTTGTGCTCGGACGATCGATGGGGCTGCTAACGGCTCGGCCAAGGCCTGGGTCGGCGGCGCGGGTGCCCGCAAGCTGGAGCGCTTGCCACCTGCTCGTGCGGTGAGCGCACGTCACCTGCGAGGCGGCATTTCCTGGACATGTGCTCATCTCCTGAGCAAGTGACGAGGATCGGGCCTGCCTGGCGGACGAGCGCTCACCTGGTGAGCAGGTGGCAAGGCCCGCCCATGCCGGGTGCGGCCGCTTTGGGCCGGGGCGGACGGGCCGGTGGCGACCTTACTTGTCCGGTTCGCCGGCGGCGAGGGCGGCCTGGGCCGCGGCGAGGCGGGCGACCGGGATGCGGAACGGGGAGCACGAGACGTAGTCCAGGCCGATCTCGTCACAGAAGGCGATCGAGGCCGGGTCACCGCCGTGCTCGCCGCAGATGCCGATCTTCAGGCCCGGCCGGACGCCCCGGCCCTTCTCCACGGCCGTGCGCATGAGCTGCCCGACGCCGATCGTATCCAGCGACTGGAACGGGTTGACGGGCAGGATGCGGCGCTCCACGTAGGCGAGGAGGAAGCCGCCCTCGGCGTCGTCGCGGGAGTAGCCGAAGGTCATCTGGGTCAGGTCGTTGGTGCCGAAGCTGAAGAACTCGGCATGGCGGGCGATCTCGTCGGCGGTCAGCGCGCCGCGCGGGACCTCGATCATGGTGCCGAACTTGTAGTCGACCGACACGCCGGCCCGCTCCACCACCGCCCTGGCCTCGCCTTCCAGGAGGCGCTTGGTCTCCACCAGCTCGTTCACGTGGCCGACCAGCGGGATCATGATCTCGGCGTGCGGATCGCGGCCGGCCTTCCGCTCGGAGATCGCGGCGTTGAGGATGGCCCGCGTCTGGATCTTCACGAAGTCGGGGATCATCAGGCCCAGGCGGCAGCCGCGCAGGCCCAGCATGGGGTTCTGCTCGCGCAGCGCCTCGACCGCGGCCAGCATCGTGCGCGCCTTGACGAACGCGGGATCGTCCTCGGCGGTGCCTCGGTCGCGGAACTGGGTGACCTCCACGAGCAGCTCGCTGTGGTTGGGCAGGAACTCGTGCAGCGGTGGGTCGATGAGCCGGATGACGACCGGCAGGCCGCTCATGGCCTCGAAGATGCCCCGGAAGTCGCCCTCCTGGAGCGCCTCCAGCTTGCCCATCGCGGCATCGAAGCGGGCCACCACGGCCTGCTCTTCCGCGCCGAGCGGCAGCCCGGCGGCGGCACGCTCCTTGGCCCGCGTGGCCTGGAAGGCGACGAGGATGGCGTCACGCACGATCTCCAGGCGCTCACCCTCGCGGAACATGTGCTCGGTCCGGCACAGGCCGATGCCCTGGGCGCCGTAGCGGCGGGCGAGGGCGGCCTCCTCCGGCTTGTCCGCATTCGTCCAGACCTGCAGGCGGCGGACCTCGTCGGCCCAGCCCAGGATCTCCTGCAACCCGGTCTGGTCCTCGAACCGGACCTCCACCGTGGGAAGGGCGCCGAGGTACACCTCGCCGGTCGAACCATCCAGGCTGATCGCGTCGCCCTCCTTGAA
Organism: Candidatus Sulfotelmatobacter sp.; assembly: GCA_035622975.1. Taxonomy (GTDB): domain Bacteria; phylum Chloroflexota; class Limnocylindria; order Limnocylindrales; family CSP1-4; genus DASPUH01. Next base: position 39,263 of record DASPUH010000010.1, on the reverse strand, counting down.
GGTGATCCCACCCGCCGACGCCGTGCGCGATCCGTAGTCGACCACGAGTGCCGCGCAGCCGGCGACGCAGGGCTTGCCGATCTGGCGTGCGACGACCGCGGCGTGGGATGTGGCCCCGCCTCGCGCCGTGAGCACGCCCTGGCTGGCGGCCATGCCGTGGAAGTCATCCGGCGAGGTTTCGACCCGCACGAGGATGACCTTGTCGCCCGCCGCGGCACGTTCGAAGGCCCGGTCGGCATCGAACACGGCGAGCCCGACCGCCGCGCCGGGCGACGCGTTCAGGCCCGTGGCCAGGCGCTTCGCCTGGGCCTTCGCGGCCGGGTCGAACTGGTCCCGCAGGAGCTGGTCCACGTACGCCGGCTCGATCCGCGCGAGTGCTTCCCGGCGGTCGATGATGCCCTCCCGGACGAGGTCGGCAGCGATCTTCACGGCGGCCGCCGCGGTCCGCTTCGCGCTGCGCGTCTGGAGCATGTAGAGGTGGCCGCGCTCGATCGTGAACTCCAGGTCCTGGGCGTCGCGGTAGTGGCGTTCCAGGCGCTCCGCGATGGTCTCGAACTGGCGGTAGACCTCGGGCATCTGGTCCTGCATCTGGCTGATGCGGCGTGGGGTCCGGATGCCGGCGACGACGTCCTCGCCCTGCGCGTTGGTGAGGTACTCGCCGAAGAGCACCTTCTCGCCGGTGTTGGGGTCACGCGTGAAGGCCACGCCGGTGCCCGAGTCGTCACCCATGTTGCCGAAGACCATGGTCACGACGCTGACGGCCGTGCCCAGGTCGTGGGGGATCTTGTTGTACTCGCGGTAGTCGTGGGCCCGCTTGCCATACCAGCTGGCGAACACGGCCTTGACCGCCAGGTCCAGCTGCTCGAGCGGGTCACTGGGGAAGTCGCGGCCGGTGACCTCCCGGACCAGCTTCCGTGACGCGGCCGCCACCTCCTGGAGCGCCGACGCGTCGAGGTCAGTGTCCTGCTCCGCGCCGTGAGCCGCCTTCACTGCCTCCAGCACCGCGTCGAACCGCTCGCCGGGCACTTCCATGACGATGCGCCCGAACATCTGGATGAAGCGCCGGTAGGCGTCCCAGCCGAACCGCTCATTGCCGGTGAGAGCGATCAGGCCACGCAGGGTGGCCTCGTTGAGGCCCAGGTTGAGGACCGTGTCCATCATGCCGGGCATGGAGAACTTGGCCCCCGACCTGACGCTCACGAGGAGCGGGTTGGCCGCGTCGCCGAAACCCTTGCCGGTCTCCGCCTGGATCGTCTGGACCGCCTCGAGGACGTCCTCCCACAGCCCGTCCGGCAGCTGCTCGCCGGCCGCGAAGTAGTCGTTGCACGCCTCGGTCGTGATGGTGAAGCCCGGCGGGACCGGCAGACCCGCATTCGTCATCTCGGCGAGGCCGGCACCCTTGCCGCCGAGCAGGTCGCGCATGCCGGCATTGCCCTCCGCCCGGCCGCCTCCGAAGGCGTAGATGTAGCGCCTGGCGGCACGGTGGGTGCGCTCGCCGGCAACGGCGGTCTGCGACATGGGGACTCCTTCGGTCGCTGGGTCCGGTCCGCGCCCGGCGGATCGTTCGATTCGGTCGCCCTCGATTGTAGCGGCGGCCTGCCCCAGAGCCCTCGGCGTGCCATCATCGGGGCATGAGCGAGCCCCTGGACTTCGACCGCTTCGTGCGCCTGCCCCGCCTCTCCAGCCTGCGCCTCTCGCCCGATGGTGCCCGCCTGGTGGTGACCGTGGCCCAGCCGCATGCGAGCGGCACGAAGATGGCCAGCGCGTTGTGGGCCGTCGATCCCGAGGGCAGTGTCCCTCCCCGCCGTCTGACGCGCTCCGCGGCGGGCGAGGGATCGGCCGCGTTCGGGCCCGACGGCAGCCTCGTCTTCGGCAGCGCGCGGCCTGACCCGGACGCCAAGGAGGCGGAGCCCGATCCGCCGGCCGCCCTGTGGCACCTGCCGGCCGGCGGCGGTGAAGCGCGCCTGCTCGTCGTGCCGCACGGGGGGGTCGACGGGACGGCGACGGCTCGCCGCGGCCGGCGCGTCGCTTTCGTGGCGCCCCTGTTCGGTGGCGCCGAGTCCCTGGAGGCCGATGCCGCGCGGGCCAAGTCGCGCAAGGATGCCGGCCTGGAGGCGCTCCTCTTCGAGGGCTACCCGATCCGCTTGTGGGACCACTACCTGGGCCCGCGCGAGCGGCATGCCTTCGTCCTCGACCTGCCGGCCTCGGAGGCCGACCCGGTACCGGCGCCGCGCGACCTCCTGCCGGCCCTTGGCCAGCAGCTGGAAGACCGCGCCGTGGCCCTGACGCCCGATGGTGCGACGGCGGTGCTGGGCCTGGGCGGCCAGGGTATCGGCCGCCCGAAGGTGGACCTGGTGGCGGTCGACACGACGACGCTGGACCAACGCGTGCTCACGCCGGGCGACGCGCTGTACGACCAGGCGGCCGTGTCACCCGATGGTCGCTCGGTCGCCTGCGTGCGGGCCGACCTTGGCGCGCCGGATCGCGCCGAATCGCACAGCCTGTGGCTCATCGACCTGGCCAGCGGCGGGGGGCACGACCCCGCGCCGGGGATCGATCTCTGGCCCGACGGGCTCGCCTGGTCGGCCGACGGCAAGGCCCTCTTCTTCGTCGCCGACCGGCAGGGGCACCAGGCCGCCTTCCGCCTCGACCTGGATGGGGGCCGACTGACCTGCCTGGCCGCCACAGGCACGCTGAGCGACCTCTGCCCCTCCCCGGACGGGCACTGGGTCTACGCGTTGCGCTCCACGCTCCGCGTGCCGAACGAGGTCGTGCGGCTGGACGCACGGGCCCCCGAGCAGGAACCGGTCGTCATCCCGTCGCCGGCCGCGACCGAGGCTCAGGTGGCCGCACCCGGCGCGGTCGAACGGATCACCGGCACGGCGGCGGACGGGACGCCGATCGGCGCCTGGTTGGTCAAGCCCGAGGGCATGTCCGCGGCCCACCCTGCGCCGCTCGTGGTGTTCGTCCACGGCGGCCCGCTGGGGACGTGGACCGACGGCTGGCACTGGCGCTGGAACCCGCAGCTGCTGGCGGCCCGCGGCTATGCCGTGGTCATGCCCGACCCGGCCATCTCGCTGGGCTACGGGCAGGCCTTCGTGCAGCGCGGCTGGGGCGAATGGGGCGCGGCGCCGTACACGGACATGCTGGCGGCCGTCGACGCCGCTGCGGCACGCCCGGACGTGGACGCCTCGCGGATGGCCCTCATGGGCGGTTCGTTCGGCGGCTACATGGCCAACTGGGTGGCCGGCCACACGGATCGCTTCAAGGCCATCGTGACCCACGCCAGCCTGTGGGAGCTGCGAGGCTTCCATGGCACCACCGATAACGGTGCGTGGTGGGAGCTGGAGATGGGTGATCCATATGTCGACGGGCGGCGCTACGAGGAGCACTCCCCCGCCGCCCACGTGGCGAGCATCAGGACGCCGATGCTGGTCATCCACGGCGAACTGGACGCCCGCGTGCCGATCAGCGAGGCGCTCCGCCTGTGGACGGACCTCCAGCGGCACGGCGTGGCGGCGCGCTTCCTCTACTTCCCCGACGAGAACCACTGGGTGCTCAAGCCCCAGAACGCGCGGGTGTGGTACGCCACCGTCCTCGCCTTCCTCGAAGAGCAGCTGCGCGGCGTGCCCTTCGAGCGGCCAGCCCTGGTCTGATGACACACCACCACGACGACCAGCGCCAGATCGCACCCGAGGCCGAGCAATACACCGCCCGCCTGGTCAAGCGGGTCGACGAGACCGACGATCTGGCCTACTTCTGGGTCCGCTATGACGGGCCACCGGTACCGTTCGAGCCGGGCCAGTACATGACCATCGGCGTCTTCGCCGACGGCAAGCTCTGGCAGCGGCCGTATTCGGTGGCCTCCGCGCCGGCCGAGGCAGCCGGTGGAGGCTACGAGTTCTACGTCCGGCTCGTCCCCATCATGCGGTTCACCACGCTGCTGTGGCGGCTGCCGATCGGCCACGGGATGCGCATGATCGGGCCCAAGGGCAAGTTCATGCTGGAACCCGATGACCGGCGCACCCATCTGTACGTGGCCACCGGGACCGGCATCGCCCCCTTCATGGCCATGATGCGCCAGACGCTCATCGACGGCGGTCCGCGGCGCACGGTGATGCTGCATGGCTGCTCCCACGTGGAGGAGCTGGGCTACCGCGACGAGCTCGAGGCGTGGCAGCGCGACGGCACGTACCCCGTGACGTACGTGCCGACCATCTCCCGGCCGGGCGACCCCCGCAACGCCGGGTGGACGGGCCGGACCGGACGGGCGGAGGCCGTCATCGACGCCGTGTGCAAGGACCTGGGGCTGCGGCCTGAGCGGACGGTGGTCTACATCTGCGGCAACCCGGACATGATCCTCAACGTCGAGTCACGCCTCATGGATCGCGGCTTCCCGGAGTTCCATGTCAAGAAGGAGCTCTACTGGCCGAAGGGCAAGACCGTTCCCCCGCTCGAGGGCGGCGCCGCCTGACATCGGGACCTTTGGCACCCCAGGGAGGCCCCTTGGGCATGGGCGGGAACCGCCACCAGGCCCGATGATGGGCGCAGACGTAACCATATATCGGAGTGCGCATGTTTCCCATCGTCGACCGCGCCGTGCTGTCGCCGACCGTCGCCCGGCTCACGATCCAGGCGCCGCGGATCGCCCAGATCCGCCAGCCCGGCCAATTCGTCATCGTCCGCCGCGGCCCGGGCGCCGAGCGCATCCCGCTCACCATCGCCGACGGCGATGCCGCGGCCGGCACGATCACGCTCGTCATCCAGGCGGTGGGCAAGAGCACCAGCGACCTGGTCGAGATGCAGACGGGCGAGGCCCTCACGGACGTCGCCGGACCGCTGGGGCGGGCGACCGAGCTCATCGAGTCGGGTCACGCGGTGTGCGTGGGAGGCGGCGTCGGCACGGCGGTCGTCCACCCCATCGCGGAGGGCCTGCACGCGCGCGGCGTCCGCGTCACGAGCGTCATCGGCGGGCGGTCCCGCGAGTGGGTGATCTTCGAGGACGAACTGCGCCGCCACGGTGAGGTCATCGCCTGCACGGATGACGGCTCGTACGGGCGGCCCGGCTTCGTGACGGAGGCCCTCAAGGACCTGCTCGACGCGGGTGACGTTGACTGCGTGTACGCCGTCGGGCCCGTGCCGATGATGCGGGCGGTGGAGCGGCTGACGCGCGAACGCGACGTGCCGACCGTGGTCTCGCTCAACCCGGTGATGGTCGACGGCACGGGCATGTGCGGCGGCTGCCGGGTGACGGTGGGCGGCGAGACACGCTATGCCTGCGTCGACGGTCCGGAGTTCGACGCCCACGAGGTGGACTTCGCCGAACTGGCCGATCGCCTCGGCACCTATCGCGACTTCGAGCAGGCGGCCATGACGCGGCGCGGACCGTGCCAGCTCGCCCCCCAGCTGGCGGAGGCGGGCTCGTCACGATGACCGAGCGGCCGATCCTCAATCCGCGCGAGCGGATGGCCCTGCCGCGGACCGAGATGCCGGCCCGTGGGGCAGGCGTCCGCGCCCGTGACTTCCAGGAAGTCAACCTGGGATTCTCCCAGGTGCTCGCTGCGGCGGAGGCGGAGCGCTGCCTGCAGTGCAGGAACCCCAAGTGCATCGACGGCTGCCCGGTGCGGGTCAACATCCCGCGCTTCATCGAGCTGGTCGCCGAAGGCGACCTGCGGGGCGCCGCCACGTCCCTCCTCGACGACAACGCGCTGCCCTGCGTGACCGGCCGCGTCTGCCCGCAGGAGACGCAGTGCGAGGGGGTCTGCCTGCGCGGCAAGAAGGGCGACCCGGTGGCCATCGGGGCGCTCGAGCGCTACGTGGCCGACTGGGCGGCCGCCCATGCCGACGAACTGCCCCATGCCACGCCAGCCCCCAGCGGCCGGCGGGTCGCCATCGTGGGATCCGGCCCGGCCGGCTTGACGGCAGCCGGGGAGCTCGTCAAGACGGGCCACGACGTGACCATCTACGAGGCCTTCCACGCGGCCGGCGGCGTCCTCCTGTACGGCATCCCGGAGTTCCGCCTGCCCAAGGACATCGTGCAGCAGGAGGTCGACCGCCTGCGGTCCGACGGCGTGCACCTGGAGGTCGACGCGATCATCGGCCGGACGTGGACGCTGCCCGAGCTGCGGGCGCAGTACGACGCCATCTTCCTGGCCGTGGGGGCGGGCCTGCCCGTCTTCATGAACGTGCCGGGGGAGAACCTCAAGGGCGTCTACTCGGCCAATGAGTACCTCACCCGAGTCAACCTCATGGGCGCCTTCCGCGAGGACGCCGAGACGCCGGTCCTGAAGGGCCGCCGCGTGGCCGTGGTGGGCGGCGGCAACGTGGCCATGGACGCGGTCCGCACGGCGCGTCGCTTCGGTGCGGACGAGGCCATGATCGTCTACCGGCGCGGCCACGATGAGCTGCCCGCGCGGCGCGAGGAGGTCCACCATGCCGAGGAGGAGGGCATCCGCTTCGAGCTCCTGACGGCGCCCCTGGAAGTGCTCGGCGACGAGCACGGCTGGGTGCGCGGCCTGCGCTGCCAGCGGATGAGCCTGGGCGAGCCGGACGCGTCGGGCCGGCGCAGCCCGCAGCCCATCCCGGGCTCCGAGTTCGTGCTCGACTGCGAAGAGGTCGTGGTGGCCATCGGCACGCGCGCCAATCCCCTGCTGACCCACAGCATGCCCGGCCTGACCCTCAACCAGTGGGGCTACATCGTGGTCGACGACGAGGGCATGACCAGCATCCCGGGCATCTTCGCCGGCGGCGACATCGTGCGGGGCTCGGCGACCGTGATCCTGGCCATGGGCGACGGCAAGCGCGCGGCGCACGCCATCGAGCGCTACTTCGAGCGGGTGGAGGCGCTGGCGGCTACGGCCTGAGGGCGGGCCCAGCGGAAGGGCCACCATCCCTGCAGCGCGAACGGGGCAAGGGTCACGACCAGCACCAGCAGCACGCCCACCTTGCCCGCCGGCCCGCCGAGCGGCCAGGTCACGGCGACGGCGTAGGCCGCGGCGATGAGCCAGCGGTCCCGCCACGGCCAGCCGCGTGCCCCGGCGTCGGACGCGAACACCGCCAGCGCCGGCAGCAGCAACGTCGCGTCGTAGACCCAGGCGTGGGGGCTGATGACGAGGCCCGCCGCACAGGCCAGGGCGATGGCCCGCGGTGGCGACCAGCGGCGCAGGGCAGGCAGGCAGCGCAGGAGAATGATGCCCGCCGCGACGTATCCCACGAGAGCCGGTCCGGTGAACGAGCCGGGGGTCGCCCCGCCGGGCGTCAGGCGGCCCAGCAGGGCGGGCAGTGAGACCGCCTGCCAGCCGTTCGCGGCGAGGTCGAGCGGGTTGTACGTCTGCAGCGAGGCCCACCAGGTCGCGGGCCAGCCCCAGTCGCCGCCGGCCGCCACCACGCCCAGCAGGTACTGGGCGGCGACGATCACGGCTACGGCGCCCACGGCCCGCCCCACGCCACGCCAGGCGAGCGTGAGCACGACCGGCAGATCGAGCTGCGGCTTGTACAGGAGCAGGCCGCCCAGGGTGCCGGCCAACACCGGGCGGCCCGCCGCGAGGGCGGCCGCGACGCCCACCACGAGGAGCAGCGCCACCGACGTGTTCTGGCCCGACACGACCCCCGCGGCTGCCGGCGCCCAGGCGAGCGTCCCCAGGACGGCCCAGCCGCGCGGGATGGCGAAGACCTGCGCTCCCACGACGGCCGCCGCGATGAGCGCGACGAGCATCAGCGCCACATGGAGTGCCCCGGCGAGGTCGTACGGCAGGGCCGCCAAAGGCGCGTACGGCAGGGCGACCCACGCGGGGTAGACGAACGGTGTCGGCGGCAGGCCGTTGGCCGCCTGGTAAGCCGCGATCGGCACGAGCTGATCAACCTGCGCGGTGAAGGCGAAGTGGCCGGCCGCGTAGAAGGCGCTGAAGTCGAGCCAGCCGCGAGCGGGCATCCCGAGTGCCGGGAGGTACGCGGCGATCGCGCACGCCACCAGCCAGAGTCGTGCGCGCGGGAGGGTCCAGAGGCCGCGCCAGCCGCCCGGCTGGTCCACCGTCGCGGGCGGCTCGGGCGGGGTGGCCGTGGCGGCCGCCGGGATCAGCGGGTCCGGGCCGCTGCCAGGCGCGCCTGGATGACCTCGCGCACCCGGCTCACGGCCACCCGCTCCTGCGTCATCGCGTCACGGTCGCGGACCGTGACCTGCCCGTCCTCCAGCGAGTCGACGTCCACGGTGACGCACCACGGCGTGCCGATCTCGTCCTGCCGCCGGTACAGCTTGCCGATGGCCGCTGTGTCGTCATAGACACACATGAGGTCCTGCTGAAGATCGGCCTTCAGGCGATGGCAGAGCTCGACGATCTCCGGGCGCTTCTTGAGCAGCGGCAGGACGGCCACCTTGTACGGCGCGAGGTCGGGGTGCAGGCCCAGCACGACGCGCGTCTCGCCGCGCACCTCCTCCTCACGGTACGCGTCGATCAGGAAGGTGAAGGCGGCCCGATCGGCGCCGCCGGCGGTCTCCACGACCCACGGCAGGACATGCTCGTTGGTGGCCGGGTCGAAGTACTCCAGGTTCTCGCCCGACGCCTCCTGGTGCCGTGACAGGTCGAAATCGCCGCGGTTGTGGATCCCCTCCAGCTCCTTCCAACCGAACGGGAAGCGGTACTCGATGTCGATCGCCTTGCGCGCGTAGTGGGCCAGTTCGTCAGGGGCGTGCTCGCGCAGGCGGAGGCGGGCGGGCGTCACGCCGTAGCGCTCGTACCATGCCCGGCGCGCCGGCAGCCAGGCCTCGAAGGCCTCGTACGCCTCCGCTTCGGGGTGCACGAAGTACTGCATCTCCATCTGCTCGAACTCGCGCATGCGGAAGACGAAGTTGCCCGGGCTGATCTCGTTGCGGAAGCTCTTGCCGATCTGGGCGATGCCGAACGGCAGCTTCTTGCGACTGGCCTGTTGCACGCTGCGGAAGTCGACGTAGCTGCCCTGGGCCGTTTCGGGGCGCAGGTAGACGATGGAACCCTCGTCTTCCACGGGCCCCATGTGGGTCTGGAACATGAGGTTGAAACGGCGGGGGGCCGACAGCGGCCCGCCGTCGACGGGACAGGTGAGGCCCAGCCGGTCGATGATGGCCGGATCGCGCAGGTCGGTCTGGCTGAGCGCCTCGGCGCCGGGCAGCTCATCCAGCCGGTAGCGGCGGTGGCACGTCTGGCACTCCACGAGCGGGTCGCTGAACGAGCCGACGTGACCCGACGTGACCCACACCTGGGGGTGCATGAGGATCCCCGCGTCCAGGCCCACGATGTCGTCGCGCTCCTGGACCATCGCCCGCCACCAGGCGCGCTTGACGTTGTTCTTGAGCTCCACGCCGAGCGGTCCGTAGTCCCATACGGCGTTGATGCCGCCGTAGATCTCCGAACTGGGGAAGACGAACCCGCGCCGCTTGCTCAGCGACACGATCGTCTCCAGCTCGGCCACGGCGGGGCCGGGATCGCCCGCGTCGGGCACGTGGGGCGGCGTGGCGCGCGAGGCGGCGGTCATGGGCTCCGCGATTGTCGCACGCTGCCCCCGTCGCCACCCGCCCGTCGCCCATCGCTGTGGCACTTGACATAGTGTGTGTCGCACAGTATGGTCCCGGCATGGACTTCGACGAGATCCTCGCGGGTGGCCGGCAGGAATTGCGGCGCGGCACGGTCGTGCTGGCCTGCCTGCTCCTGCTGCGCAGGCCCGGGTACGGGTACGCCCTGCTCGACCAGCTGCGGGATCTCGGCTTCAACGTCGACGCGAACACGCTCTATCCGCTGCTGCGGCGGCTCGAGACCCAGGGCGCGCTCGTGAGCCGATGGGACACCACGGAGACGCGGCCGCGGAAGTTCTACCAGATCAGTGCCGATGGCGAACGCCTCGCAGCCGAGCTGCTGGCGGACTGGGAGCGCCTCGACACCGCCGTCCGCCGCCTGAACCAAGGAGTTCGTCCATGACCACCCTCACCGATCGATACGTGTGGGGCGTCCTGCGCGCCGTCCCGGACGGGCAGCGCGCCGCCCTCGAGCCGGAGATCCGGGCCCTCGTTGGCGATGCCGTCGAAGCCCGGGCGAGCGCCGGGGCCGCGCCTGACGCCGCCGAGCGGGCAGCGCTGACGGAGCTGGGCGACCCGGAGGTCCTCGCCGCCCGCTACACCGACCGGACGATGCACCTCATCGGCCCGCGCTACTTCCTGGTCTGGAGGCGGCTGCTCCTCTACCTGTTGCCCATCCTCGTGCCGCTCTCCGCGGTGGCCAACATGGTGGCGCGCGCGGCCGTCGGCGGTTCGGATATCGGCCAGCTCATCTGGAGCGGGGTCTCGGTGGCGTTCACGGTCACGGTCCAGCTCGTCTTCTGGATCACGCTGGTGTTCGCGCTGGTCGAACGGGCCGGCGGCACGCCGCTCGAGATCGGCGGTACGTGGACGCCGGACGACCTGCCGGCGCTTCCGGCCCCGGGCCGCCAGCATCCCTTCGAGGTCGCCCTGTCCGTCGCCGCCTTCGTCCTCCTCGGCGCGGCCATCATCTGGCAGCAGGTTGCCGCGCCCATCTCCCTCGACGGCCGGTCGTATCCGATCCTGGATCCGGCCCTGTGGTCGTTCTGGTTGCCGTGGTTCCTGATCGTCCTCGCCCTGCAGGTGGCGCTCGTCATCGCCGCCTACGGCGCAGGTCGATGGTCCTGGCGCCTCGCCGTGGCCAAGGCGGTCCTCTCCGCCGCCTTCGCCATCCCGGCGGTCGGCCTCCTCTGGACCGCCAGCCTGTTCGATCCCGCAGCCGTGAGCACCTTGTCGAACGCGGGCTTCGGCGGCGCGCTCGCGCCGACCGCGGCGGTCATCGGGCTCTCGATCGTGGTGGGCTCCGGTTGGGAGGCGATGAGCGGGCTCATCGATGCCTGGCGCCGCTCGCGCATGCCGTTCGCCGAACGGTCCTGACCGGGCCGCCCGGGCGGCCCCTCGTCCGCCGCCCGAACAGGCGGCACGGCCGCTCAGACGGGCGGTGCGGCGTGACGGACCTCGTCGAGGAAGGCCAGCGAACGCGGCTCGCGCTCCAGGGCATGGCGCATGAAGCGGCGCATGGCCCCTTCCACCTCGCGCTCCACGGCCGCCGGCAGGCGCAGGGCGGCGAGGGCTTCGATGTCCAGGCGGCGGTAGGCGCGCAGGACCTTGAGCGCGTCCTGCGACAGGCCGACCACCTCCGCCGGCGGGCCTGGATGGCGTTCGCAGAGGACGCCGCCCAGTGACGGTACCCAGCGGAACGACTCGCCTGCTTCGAGCACGCGGTCACACTCCACGCACCGCTCGACCTCCGGGCGGACGCCCAGGGCGTCGGCCAGCCCGAATTCGAACCAGCGGGCCACCCGGCCCGGGGCCATGCCGTCGTCGAGAAGCTGGAACGCCCGCCGCAGGACGGCGTAGACAGGGTAGGCGTTGGCCTGCTCCTCGGTCGCCCGCTCGGCCAGCTCGCCGATGTACCACGCGGTGGCCGCGGACTCGAGGCGGTCGCGCAGGTTCAGCCAGGCCTCGCCGACGCTGGCCTGCGTGACCACGTCGAACGTGCGGGCGCGGGCCACCACCAGCTGCAGCTCGGCGAATGGCTCGAGCGTCCCGCCCAGCCGGCTCGTCGGGCGCCGCACGCCCTTGGCGATCAGGCGCAGCTTGCCGTCATGAGGCGTGAGGACCGTCAGGACGCGGTCGGCCTCGCCCAGGTCGAAGCGCCGCAGCACGATCGCGGCGGTCTTGTACAGGCGTGGCGGCGACACATGCCAAGCCTACCCCGAGCGGGACGGTCCGCCGGACGATCATGCGCCGGCCTGCAGCCGCCAGGGCAGGGCTGTCGGACGGTGACGCATCCGATCGGCCCCCCGCGACGAATCCATCATCGACGCCGGTGCGGCCGCGTCCCCCGCACCGGCGCCCTCGCGCCCATGCCGACCCGGGGCGTGTGCTGACGGCGAGCGCACCAGATGGCCCACCGCGTCTTCCGCTCCGGCGCCTTCGCGTCCGGCCCCGGGTTTGCGCCTGGCGGCGCTGATGACGGAGCAGAGCGGCGTCCTGGGCCTTCAGGCGTCGTTCGTTGCGCGCCGCACCACAGACGACGGTGGACCGACCGTTCCTCCGTCGGTAGCGTCGCCAGGCGCAAAGGATGCTCGCGCGGCACCCTCGCCGCTCGGTCGCCAGATCGCGAGCCTTGTGCTGCCTGCTGGTATCATGTTTCCCGTGATGACGTCGACGGACCTCCAGGCCCTCATCGCCGATACGGAGGCGACCATCCTCTCGCTCATCGACGAGCACGAGGACGACGCCACGCGTCCGCTCTACGAGCAGATGCGGTACCACCTGGGCCTCGATGGTGGCCACGGCACGAGCGGCAAGCGCATGCGGCCGCTGCTGGGCCTGCTGGCGTACCAGTCGCTGACGGGCACGCACGAGCGGGCCCTCCCGGGCGCCGCGGCGGTCGAGCTGGGCCATAACTTCAGCCTGGTCCATGACGACATCGAGGATGGCGACCACGAGCGGCGGCATCGCGCCGCGCTGTGGACGATCTGGGGGGTGGCCCAGGGCATCAACACCGGCGACGCGATGTTCGCCCTGTCGCGCCTGGCGCTGCACCGCCTGACCGGACTCGGCTTCAGCGACGCCAAGGTGCTGGCCCTCATGCGCCTCTACGACGAGACGTGCCTGACCCTCTGCGAAGGCCAGTTCATCGACCTGTGGACCTCCGAGGAGGACGGCCGGCAGTCGGTCCAGCTGTACTTCGACATGATCGGGCGCAAGACGGCCGCCCTCATCGCCGGCTCGATCCAGGCCGGGGCGATGCTGGCCACGGACGACACCGCCACGATCGCCGCCTACCGCGATTTCGGTTGGGCCCTGGGCCTGGCCTTCCAGCTGAACGACGACCTGCTGGGCATCTGGGGCGAGGCGCACGAGACGGGCAAGCAACCGACCGACCTGGCCAAGCGCAAGCGCACGCTGCCCGTCCTGTATGCCCTCGAGCACGCCGCCCCGGCCGACCGACTCCTGCTCAAGGCCCTCCTTGCCGAGACGTCACCGACCCCGGCCACGACCGAGGAGATGCGGGCCCTGTTGGAGCGGAGCGGCGCCCGGACCTACACGCGCGAGCAGGCGCGCCGTCACCGTGACGAGGCGCTGGCGCAGCTGGAACGTACCGGTGCGGCCGACGTGGCCGCCCGCGAGCGCCTGGCCCAGATCATCACCTCGGTCATCGAGGCCTGATCGGACGGGACTCGGCCCCGTCAGCGCTGCTCAGGCGCGAGACAGGACACCCTTCATGGGCCCCAGCGCGGCCACGTAGGGCGCCAGGGCTTTCATGGTCGGCACGTTTACGCCGAGATCGCGGCCCGTCTGCAGGACGTCGAAGAAGATGTGCTGCAGTTCGTCATGCGCCGTGTGCCGCTCCATGATCTTGCGGGCGGCCCGATCGACGCGGTACATCTCGCGGATGCTTGCCGCGACCGCCTCCGCCGGGGCGAAGAAGGGCTGGGCATCGACGATCGCGGCAACGTCCACGCCCCTCGCCTTGACGATCGCCAGGGCCTCGCGGACCGCCAGGACGGCCTGCTCCAGCCACTCGGTCGAATCGAGGAAGACGGAGGGATCGCCGGCCTTGACGGCCGTGCCGATCACGCCGGCCTCGATGGCGAAGTGGGTCCACAGCCAGGCCAGCATGTCGGTGTGGATGTTGACCGAGAGACCGCAGCCGTCGAACAGGGCCATGATGCGGGCCAGCCGGTCGGTGCTCGAGCCGTCCAGCTCGCCGAGGTGGACGTCGCTGAGGAGGGCGGCGTCGAGGAGACCGCCACGGTAACCGCCCCCGGCGACCGGGAAGCCCCAGAGGTACCGCTCGCGCGCGAGGCCGGCGTCGATCGGTCCGAGATCGGTCCACAGGTTGTCGAAGAAGAGCACGTCCGCCTTCCCCGCCCCCGCGGCGAGGACCGGCAGGAGGGCTGGCAGCTGCGTGTGGCGCACGCTGGCCAGGATCAGGTCGTAGCCGTCTCCGGGCTGGAGGTGGTCCACCAGTCGGACGGGATAGCGCACGTCCTGCTCCGGCGCCTCCGGGTGCCGTCCGTCCAGCAGCCTGATCCGGATGCCGGCCCGCGCGGTCGTTGCATCGATGGCCCGGACGTAGTGAACGACGGGGTGGCCCGCCTGGGTGATGAGGTGCCCGTAGATCGTGCCGATCACGCCGGTACCGACGACACACACACGCATCGCTGATCCCTCCCTGCAGTCAATCGCACGCATGCTCAGGACCGGAGTCTCGGCCGGCAGGGCAGCCCCGACCAGAGTCCCGAGGGCCCTCCGTGGCGGGCCACCCGGCCCCTCTGGCAGGGATGTCTGTGGCCCGCCGCACGCGCTTGGCGGCGGCGCCCACCCGGCCCGGGCTAGTCGCTCAGGCCGCGGTCTCGTCCTCGCTCGGCTCGTCGGGCCGCGTGTCGCGCACGGCAAGGACCTTGCCGACACGGCGACCCTCGGTCGACTCGACGGTGATCGTCACGCCGTCGAGCTGGACCTGGTCGCCGACCTTGGGGACACCCCCCACGTGGTGGTAGACCAGGCCGCCGACCGTGTCGTACTCCTCCTCATCCGCCTCGTCGAGGCGCAGGTCGAAGAGCTCGGTCAGGTCGTCCACCGGAGCCCGCCCGTCGAGGCGCGCCTCGTTGTCGGACAGCTTGACGACCATGGGCTCCTCGGCGTCGTACTCGTCCTGGATCTCGCCGACGATCTCCTCCAGAAGATCCTCGATGCTGACCAGGCCGGCCGTCCCGCCGTACTCGTCCAGCACGATTGCGAGGTGCACGCGCCGCCGCCGCATCTCGTGCAGCAGGTCGTCGATGCTCATCGACTCGGGCACGAAGACGGGTGCGCGCAGGAGGGGCCGGATCTGGGCCGGTGGCTGGCCATCCGGACGCAGGTAGGGCAGGAGGTCCTTCGCGTAGAGGATGCCGGTGATGTTGTCGATCGACGTCTCGTACGACGGGATCCGCGAGTGGCCTTCCGAGATGATCAGCTCGACGGCTTCCTGCAGTGGCGCCGCGGCCTTGATGGCGATCATGTCGATGCGCGGGACCATGACCTCGTGCACGCGGCTCTCGCTCAGCTCGATGACCGCGCTGATCATCTGCTCCTCTTCGGCCTCCAGGATGCCCTGCTGGCCGCCGCGCTCCACGATCAGCTTGAGCTCGTCCGTGGTCATCGCCTGGGGGCTCATCTGCCCGGCCCCGAGCAGCCGGGTGACGGCGCTGGTGGCCGTGGTCAGGAGCCACACGATCGGCCCCAGGAGGCTCATCAGGAACTCGATCGGCGCGGCGAAGAGGAGTGCCGCGCCCTCCGTGTGAGCCAGGGCCAGCGACTTGGGCACGAGCTCGCCGAAGACGATCGTGAAGAGGGCCAGCAAGAGGGTCACGACGAGGAGGGCGACCGGCTCGGAGGTGCTGCCCAGGAGTGGCTGCAGGAGGGTCGTCATCTCGTTGGTCAGCGTCACGGCCGTGAACGCCGCGGCCAGGAAGCCCACGAACGTCACGCCGACCTGGACGACGGCCAGGTAGCGCGCCGGGGTGGCCACCACGCGCTGCACTCGCCGGGCGTTGCGGCTGCCCTCGTCGGCCAGCTGCTGCAGGCGGGTCCGGCGGACCGTGACGAGCGAGATCTCGGCGGCCACGAAGACGGCCTCGATGAGCGTCAGGACCACGATCACGAGGATCGCGGTCACGGTCTCCATCAGGTCGTCCCCGGGTCCTCGGCGCGCGGCCGCGGCTCGCGGATGCGAGCCGGCACGCCGACGGCCAGCTTGCCCGGCGGCACGTCGCGGGTGACCACGGCGCCCGCGCCGGTGCGCGCCGCGGCGCCGACCGTCACAGGCGCCACGAGCATGGTGTCGACGCCCAGGAAGGCCCCGTCGCCGATCGTGGTGCGGTGCTTGCGACGCCCGTCGAAGTTGGCGGTGATGGTGCCGGCGCCCACGTTGACGCCTTCACCGGTGGTCGTATCGCCGAGGTAGCTCATGTGGTGCTGCTTGGACCGCGCGCCCAGGCGGGCCTGCTTGAGCTCGGCGTAGTTGCCCACCTCCGCCCCCTGCCCCACGACGGCGCCGGGGCGCAGGTGGGCGAAGGGGCCGACGGTCGCGCCGTCCTCCACCTCCGATGACTCCAGGACGCTGGCCCAGACCCGGCAGCCGGCGCCGACGCGGCTGTCGATGAGCTGGCTGCCAGCCCCGATGACACTCCCCTCCCCGACGCTCGTGGCGCCGCGCAGGATGACATTGGGCTCCAGCAGCACGTCGCGCGCCAGTTCGACCTGCGTGTCCACGTAGACCGTCGTGGGGTCCTGCATCGTCACACCGGCCAGCAGGTGCGACTCCAGGATCCGCCACCGCATGTCGGCCTCGACCGTGGCCAGCTGGACCCGGTCGTTGACCCCCGCCAGCTCCAGGTCGTCCGCCACCTCCACCGCGACGACGGCCCGGCCGTCTGCACGGGCCTGCGCGACCAGGCCGGTGAGGTACAGCTCACCGGTCGCCGGGCTCGGGCTCAAGCGCTTCAGCGCGGTGCGAAGCCAGGCCGTGTCGAAGGCGTAGGCACCGCCCACCACCTCGCCGAGCACTCGCTCGTCGGCGCTGGCGTCCTTCTCCTCGACGATGCGCATCGGGCCCGACGCGTCACGCACGACCCGGCCGTAACCGGTGGCATCGTCCGGCACCATGGTCGCCAGGGCCATCGCTGCCCCGGTGGAGGCACAGGCGGCGAGCAGCCGCTCCAGTGTCGCCGGTGTGATCAGCGGGGCGTCGCCAGAGGCCACGACGACCACCTCGACGGCGGGCGAGACCTGGTCCAGACCCACCCGCAGCGCGTCGCCCGTCCCGAGCTGCTCGGGCTGTACGGCCCAACACACCTGCGGCGCCACCGCTTCGCGGACGGCCGCCTGGATGCCCGGGGAGACGACGACCCAAGGCGGGCTCCCGGTCGCGGCGGTCGCGGCGTCCACGACGTAGGCCAGCATGGGGCGCCCACACACGGGATGAAGCACCTTGGGCAGGCGCGAGCGCATCCGCGTGCCCTGGCCGGCGGCGAGGATGAGCGCGACGGCGGTCACGTGCCGGACGTCCACGCGGCGAGCCGCGCCGAGGCGCCGGCTGGGGTGGAGGTGGGCATCAGGGTGAGCGGCATCTTCGACCCTGCCCGACGGGGTGTCAACCGCGGGCGATGGCGTCGATGAGGGCCGGCCGGTGGGCCACCACCTCGACCTCCACGCGTGCGCCGCGCGGCAGGCCGGCGACCGCGACCGTCGAACGGGCCGGCGCCTCGCCGGTGAAGCGGCGGCCGTAGTGCTCGTTGAATACCTGGAAGTCGGCCAGGTCGACCAGGAAGCAGGTGGTCTTCACGACATCGCCGAAACCCAGACCTGCCGCGGCCAGGATGGCCCCGACGTTGTCCAGGGTCCGCTCCACCTGGGCCTCGAAGCCGTCCGCGAGCTGCCCCGACGCGGGATCCAGACCGACCTGGCCGGCGCAGAAGAGCAGCTCGCCTGCGGCGATCGCCTGGCTGTACGGGCCGATGGCGGCCGGCGCCCCGTCGGTCTGGATCCGCTGGTGGGTCATGCCGTTCCTCCTGTATCGATGGGCCTGCCGTGCGCCGCTCCCAGGCGCGTGGCGATGAGCCGGACGCCGTCGCGCCGGCCGCCCGGCCAGGCGCCCAGCTCCTGGACCGCCCCGTGGGCCTCCGCCAGCGAAGCATACAGAGCGAAGAGCGTGGGCCCGGAGCCCGAGAGCAGCCAGGGTCGGCCGGATCGTGCCTCCAGCGCCGCCCTCGAGCGCCCGACCTCCGGCCGCAGCGTCAGCAGCGCGGCCCACAGGTCGTTCGCCTCGCGCAGCTCACCCGCCAGACCGACCAGGGCCGCCGCCGGGAGGCCGGCCCGCAGGGCCGTCGCCAGGCGCTCGCTGACGGCGGACGCCCGGATCCAGGCGTCGGCACGACGCCCCTCGAGCTGATCGAACGCCTCGAAGATCGCCGCGGTCCCCACGCCATGCGGAGCGACCGCCAGAACGCAAGCCGGTGCGCCCGCCGGGGCCGGCAGGGCCGTGAGCCGCTCGCCGCGACCGGTGGCCCACGCGGCCGGCGCTCCGAGCGCGAAGAACGGCACGTCCGAGCCGACCGTCGCGGCGACCTTGAGGCGCGCCGTCCGGTCGAGCGTGGTGCCCCAGACGCGCGCGGCGACCCGCATGGCCGCGGCGGCGTCGCTGCTGCCGCCACCGAGGCCCGCGGCGACCGGCACGACCTTCTGCAGGCTGAAGGCCAGCGGCGGCTCGGGCCGGTCCAGGTGGCGGCGCAGCGCCGCCGCCGCGTGAAGGACCAGGTTGTCGGCGGACGGCCCGGTCGGCAGGCCGATCGTATCAAGGCGCTCGGCGTCGGCCCGCTTGACCGGGGCGGCGCCGGTCGGCCGGGCGGTGAGACGGTCGGCCAGGCCCACGCGGACAAGGATCGTGGACAGGTCGTGGTAGCCATCGGGCCGCCGTCGAGACACGGCCAGCGTCAGGTTGACCTTGGCCGGCGCGGCGGCACGACGGACCGTCACGGCAGCGGCCCCAGGGCGGCCGCCAGGGCCAGCCACTCGTCCACCGAGAGCGTCTGCGGACGCCGCCGCGGTTCGATGGCCACCCGCTCCAGGGCCGCCAGGAGCGTCGCCCGCTCGACGATCGGAAGCTGGCGCGGCAGGACGTTGTGGAGCATCTTGCGGCGCTCGCGGAAGCCGGCCTGGACCAGCCGCCAGAAGTCCTCCTCGGCGGCCGGCTCGAGCCGCCGCGGCACGATCTCCCCCACGAGGATGGCGGAAGCGACCTCGGGGGCCGGCTCGAAGGCCTGCGGTGGCACGATCCGGGCGACCCGCACGTGAGCGTGGTACTGGACGAAGACGGAGAGGTAGCTGAGGCCGCCGGGGGCAGCCGCGATGCGCTCCGCCACCTCCCGCTGGAGCATCAGGACGAACCGCGCCGGCCGTGGTTCGGGGCCCAGGACGCGGTGCAGGGTGGGGCTCGTGATGTGGTATGGCAGGTTGGCCACGAGGTCCCACGGCGCAGCCACGAGCGCGGCGAGGTCCTGGTCGAGGGCATCCCCGTGGATCAGCCGCAGGTGACCCTGGGCCAACGGTCCTCCGGCCGCGTCGCCGAAGCGTGCGCGCAGGTGGTCGACCATCCGCCGGTCGACCTCCACCGCGGTGACCTCGGCCCCCGCGGCGAGGAGGGCCGCGGTCAGGATGCCGGGCCCCGGGCCGATCTCCAGGATCCGCCGGCCGGGCGTGACGTGCGCCTCTGCGACGAGCGTGTCCAGGACCTCGCCGTCAGCCAGGAAGTTCTGCGAGAGGCGCCGATCCGCCTGCAGGCCGTGCTCCCGCACGTAGCGAGCCAGCACGGCCGGGCCAAGGTGGCGCGCGTCGAGCGGATGGCGGAGCTCGTCCCCGGCCACGATCACCCGGCCAGGCGCAGTGACGGGTGCGCCTCCAGGTCCCAACCGGCGCGGACACCGGCCCGTGCCCGGAGGAAGCCGGCCGCGCCGATCATGGCCGCGTTGTCGGTGCACAAACCCGGGCGCGGGATGACGACCGGGACATCGAGTTCGGCCGCCAGTCCACGCACACGGTCGCGCAGCGCCGCGTTGGCCGCCACGCCGCCGCCAAGGATGATCGTGGCCGCCCGGGCCTGGCGAGCCGCGCGCACGGTCTTGGTCGCCAGGACGTCGACGACCGAATCCTGGAAGGCCCAGGCCGTCTCGGCCACGAGGTCCGGCGCCAGCGTCAGGCCGTCGTCGGCCGTGCCGCCGGCGATCTCCTTCACCGCCCGCCGGACCGCGGTCTTGAGGCCGCTGAAGCTGAAGTCGTAGCTGTCGCCCAGCCAGGCCCGGGGGAAGTGCCGTGCGTGGTGCACGGCGTCCGCCGCAGCGCGCTGGATGGCCGGGCCGCCGGGGTAGGGCAGGCCCAGCAGCCGGCCGACCTTGTCGAACGCCTCGCCGGCCGCATCGTCCACGGTCTGGCCAAGAAGGCGGTAGGTGAGGTGGTCGGGCATCTCCACGAGGAACGTGTGGCCGCCGCTGACGACGAGGGCGACCAAGGGGAAGACCGGCGCCGCCTGCTCCTCCTGTCCCGGGTCGAGCAGCCACGCGGCGTAGATGTGGCCCTCGTGGTGGTTGACGGGCACCAGCGGCCGATCGTGCAGCCAGGCCAGCGTCTTGGCCATCGTGAGACCCACCAGCAGCGAGCCGGCCAGGCCCGGGCCATACGTGACAGCGATCGCCTCGACGTCACGCCAGTCGTCCAGCCCGCCCTGCTCGACGGCCCGCTCCAGGACGGGCAGCATCCAGCGCAGGTGGGCCCGCGCCGCGACCTCGGGCACGATGCCGCCGGTGCCGGCGTGGAGCTCGGCCTGACTGGCCACGACGTTGCTGCGGATACGGCGGCCGCCGTGCACGAGGGCCACGGCTGTCTCGTCGCAGGAGGTCTCGACCGCCAGGATCAGACCGGAGCCTTCAGCCACGGGGATCGTCCGGCGGCGGCTCCAGCGGCAGGGCCGTCTCCAGGGTCTCCCGCAGGCGGGCGAGCCGCTGGCGCATGGACCGGGAGGCGAGCTCATCCGTGGTCATGATCAAGGCGTCCTCGTTGTTGTCCGAGTAGTAGCGCGGGCGCACGCCCACCGGCCGGAAGCCGAACCGCTCGTACAGCCTGCGGGCGTCGAGGTTGCTGAGCCGGACCTCCAGGGTCGCCACGCTGGCCCCCAGCTCCTCGGCCAGTTCGATCAGCGCGAGCAGCAGGCGGGCCCCGATCCCCTGCCGGCGCCACGCCGGGAGCACGGCGAAGGTGGTCACGTGGGCCTCGTCGACCATCAGCCACAGCCCGCCGTAGGCGACCACCACATCGCCGCTGCGGACGATCAGGTAGCGGGCCAGGCGGTTGGTCTCCAGCTCCTGTCGGAAGGCGTAGGAAGGCCATGGCACGGGGAAACTGGCCCGCTCGATGGCGTGGACGTCGGCGATGTCCTCGACGCGCATGGCGCTGATGGCCAGCCTCAGCGGAGGTCGGGCGACCATGCCTGAGCTCCGACCGCCTCGGGCACGCCGCGAGGCAGGGTCACGTAGAGCGGCACCAGCGAGGCCGCGTCATCGGAGCGGCCGGCCGCCAGGACGAGGCCACCGACCGCCAGGAGTGCTGGCCCCAGGCCGCCGAGGGCCTCACGACCCAGCTCGACCATCTCGCCCGTGATGCCTGCCGCGGTCGGCGCCAGGTCGATCGCCACCCGGCTGCCGCCACCCGCGGGCAGCGGGTCGCCGCTCACGACAAGGCGGGCGGCCTCGACGGCGGGGACACCACCCTCGCCGCGGCGGACCGTGGTGGCGTAGCGGTCGTGCGGCCCGGCCGGCTGCACGATGAGGATCGGCCAGCCCGCCACCCGCGGGGCGATGGCCGCGGCCAGTGCGGCGGCGGTGGGGATGGCGATGATCGGGCAGCCGAGCTCGTGGGCCATGGTCTTGGCCGTGGCCAGCCCGACGCGCAGGCCGGTGAACGCGCCCGGGCCCGTGCCCACCACGACCGCGGCCAGGTCCGCGCGCGCCACGCCAGCGTCCCGCAACAGGGACTCGATGGCCGGCAGGAGCGTCCCCCCGTGCTGGTGGCCAGCGTGCCACGCCACGGCGCGAGACGTGGACGGGGCGTCGCCCAGGGCCACCACGGCATGGCTGGTGGCCGTGTCGAGCGCCAGCCACGGCCCACGCGGGGTCGCACCAGGCTGGGCGGCGGCCGTCATGACGACCTGCCGGGCTGGTCCGGCCGCGGGCCCCAGGATCGCGCCGCGGCCAGGTATCGCGCGTAGCGGCGGCCGCCGGCCACGAGCGTGATGTGCCGCGTGTCGTCGCCAGGCTCGTCCAGCGTCACTTCAAGGCGGTGGGCGTCCAGCGAGGGACCGAGTCGCTCCGCCCATTCGATGAGGGTCACGCCCGACCGCTCGCGCTCGTCGAGCAGGCCCGCCCCGTAGGCGTCCGCATCGGCGTCACCAGCGAGCCGGTACAGGTCGACGTGGAACAGCGGCAGCCGTCCGGCGTACTCGGCCATCAGCGTGAACGTCGGGCTCATGACCACGTCGGCCACCCCGAGGCCGGCCGCGAAACCCTTGGCGAACTGCGTCTTGCCCGCCCCCAGGGGGCCATGCAGACCGATGCGGTCACCCCTGCGGGCGGCGACCGCCAGCGTCGCCGCCAGGTCCCGCGTCTCGGCCGGTGAGCGCGAGATGACATGCAGCTCGTCCACCGGCAGCCGCGTGTCGGTCACGACAGGGCCTCGAGGTCGGCCAGCGGGACGAGCCCGTCCGGCGGTGCCGCCTCGCCCTCCAGCGGGTCGACGCGCACGAGGCCGGCCTCGGACTCGAAGCCGTCCGGCCAGCGCACGCGACCGACCGCGCGCAGGAACGATCCCTCGCGGCCGGCCCACGCCCCGGCGCAGACACGCACGCGGCCCGTGGCCGGGGCCGGCACCTCCAGGTCGGCCGGCAGCACGAGCTGCGGCGGGTCGATGCCGATCGCCACCTCGCGCCCCGCCGCGGCCCGCAGGAGGGCCCAGACCGACCGGGCGATGGGGCGCTTCCCGTACCCATCCAGCACGAGCACGGCGAACGGGGCCCCGCCGTGCAGGGCCGCCCGCTGGCGGACCTCGGAAGCGCGGAACCCGCGCAGGTCGCGGCTCACCAGCCCGCCCACGACCACGCCGCGGACGCCCATGGCGCGCGCCCGGCCCAGCGCCTCCAGGTCGATCCGCGCGCCCGCGACGAGGATCGCGCCATGGCTGCCGACATCGATGGCAGACGGCGGCAGTTCACCGTCGGGTCCGGCTCCCGTGAGCACCAGTACGCCGTGCGTGCCCTCGCCGGCGGCCAGCGTCCCGGGCAGGGCCAGACCCTCGCCCTCCAGCACCACGCGGCTGGCGCTGGCCTCCACGACGACCCCGCCGATCGGGCTGGCCACCGTTGCCGTCCGCTCGCCGAGCGCGACCCGGACTCGTCCGTCCGGTAACCGGTAGAGGACCCGCCCGTGCCCCGTCAGGCCAGCGACCGCCGTGCCCTCGATCCGCGGCACGGTCTCCGGCCCGACCAAATCACCCGGCCCGAGTCCGGCGGCCCCTGCGGGGCCCACGTCCAGTACCGCGACATCGAACACACGCTCGAGCAGGGGCTCGCCGGCGAAGACCGCCTGGCCCTCCTCGGGGATGGCACGGTCGGCCGGTCCCAGGGCGAACCGCATCCGCGGGCGGGGGGCCAGCGGGGGCCGGGACACGACGAGATCGGCGAGGACGGGCGGCGTCGCCATGGGGGCGGCCACAGGCCCGGTCACCGGCCCGTCGGCCACAGCGGCCGCTCCCATGCCTCGAGCAGGTCGCGGCGGCGGTCGGCTCGGTCGGGCAGGTGGAGCGGCACGTCCCGCGTGTCGATGAGCAGCCCGCCGAGCCCGCCGCCGACCTCGAGCGCGACGCGGCGCGCCCGCGGCCCGAGCCAGCCAGCCTCGCGCGCGTCGAGCTCGACGAGGGCCGTGGTGCCGGGCGCGACCGGCACCACCTGTACCGCACCCGGGACGAGCGGCAGGTCGCGACCAGGGCCCGGTCCGCCGATCCGGACCCGCCCGGGATGCCGCGCCGCCCGCGAGCCGGGCACGACCATGACGCTGCCGAGCGGCAGCAGAAGGTCATCCAGCAGGTCGACGAGGAGGCGCCGCCGGTCGCCCTCGTCCTCGATCGAGCCGAGCGGGGCGAGGAGGCGGGCATGGTCATGGGCCACGGCAACCCCGCCGGGCCATCGCATCGTGTCCAGGACGACCAGCTCCGCCACGCCCGGCGGCATCAGGCTGAAGCAGCCGCCGCTCACCACGACGAGTTCCGGGCCCCGACCGATGCCTGCCGCGTGCGGGCCGGGCCGCGATGACCACGCCGCATCCAGCCGGGCGAGGGCGGCGCGTGCGGCGGCGATGCGCAGGTGTGCCCCTTCGCCGGACGCGTCGCGCCATGGCCAGAGCGCCAGGTTACGGAGGCGGTCCCGCTGGAGGAAGGCGTCGTCGCGCAAGGTGGACCAGCCCACGACGCTGTCGACGAGCCGGTCGTCATCGAGCAGCGCAGGTGGCACGAGGCCACCGTCGGCGAGGTGCAGGCGCGCCTCGCGGCCGTGCCGTCCGGCAGCCACGCGCAGCCCGCCGGCCGTGCCGACGTCGACGCCCTCCACCTGCTGCTCCAGGATGGCCGCCAGCGAGACCACGCCCACGTCGAAGGCGCGGCGTCCGTCCGCCGCGGTCGCCTGGGCCGGATCCGCGGCCCGTGCAGCCCTCGCCGCCACCTCGACCGCCAGGGCCGCGAGCAGCTCGCCGAGCGGGGTGGGCTCGGCGGGCCCGGCCGGCGCAGCCGCCGGCCCCAGCACCAGGCGGGGGCCGGTCCACCCCTCGGCCGCCTCGGCCGCCCCGCCGGCGAGGAGGGCCGTGACGCCCGGCCGGCGGTCGCAGGCGGCGCGGAGCAGAGCGGTGGCATCGGCCAGGGCGCCGCGTTCGTGACTGCTCGGCTGGGCTGGGCCGGCCGCGACGAGCAGATCCACCTCGCTGGCGAGGGAGGCCGACGTGGCGTCCACGGCGTCCAGCCGGTCGGCCCGCAGCCGGCCGGCGATGCGCCAGCCCGCACCCGTCGCGGCCGCCGAGACGGCGGCGAGGCCGGCCTCGTCAACGCCCGCGAGGACGACCCGCGGAGCGGGGCGTGTCACGACCTCCAGGCGGGCCCAGGTCCGCCACGACGCCGGATCGGGCAGCGCAGCCTCATCGTGCGCCACCGCGCGATCGACCAGCCGGGTCAGGAGGGCTTCCGCGGGCAGGCCCGCCGGCTGCGCATCGGCCGCCAACAACCGGAAACGGCCGGCCACGGGCGCGACGAGGGCGGCGGCGGTCGAGGCCGTGCCGTGGTCGAGCGTGAAGAACGCGAGGGGATCGCCGGCCACGGGTGAATGCTAGCCGAGGCGGACGCCGTCAGGCGTCCCAGCGACCCTCGTCGTCGATCTCTTCCAGGCGCTCCATGAGGCGTTCGATGCCCGAATCGTCGGCCAGGACCCGTTGCACATCGGCCAGCTCGCCGCCGAAGACACCGCGCAGGACCGGGTCGAAGAAGAGCATGGCCTGGCAGCCGAGCGGGCGATAGGGGCGGCTCGCCTCCAGGAACATCATGGCCGGGCCGGTCAGGCCGCGGAGCTGGATCTCGCGGGCGACCGCCTCCACGACCTCCTCGCCGATCTCCTCCGGCTGGGGCATCCGCACGCCGCTCATACGACGGTCCCGCTGGCCGGCACGGCCGTGGTGCCCTGGAGGACCCGGGCGAAGGCGTTGTACGCCTCCGCCCCCCGGAGGGCGAAGATCACCAGCTCGACCGACGAGCAGCCGCGCAGGGCGGCTTCGACGGCCCCGATGGTCGTCGCCGCCGCCTCATCCAGCGGGTACCCCCCTACCCCAGTACCCAGGGCCGGCAACGCGACGCTGGCACACCCCAGGCGGTCGGCCGCAGCGATGGCGGCGCGGGTGGCCGCGTCGATGGCCGGACCGCTCGTGCGCCGGTCCGGACCGAGCGACACGGCGTGGATGACGTAGCGGCAGGCCAGGCTGCCGGGGCCAGTGACGACGGCCGATCCGACGGCCACGGGACCCTGACGGACCGCCTCGTACTCGATGAGATCGCCGCCCCGACGCTTCAGGGCGCCCCCCACGCCGGTCGACATCCAAAGGTTCGTGGTGGCGGCGTTGACGATCGCGTCGACCTCGAGGTCGCAGATGTCGCCGTTCCACAGCTGGATCTCAGACACGCCGCTCCTCTGGCCGCAGCTGCTCCCCGGCAAGCGTCCGGAGGCCGGTCAGTCCCGTCGAGGCATGGTACACCCGGGCTACTCGCGCGGACATCGAGGCAAGGACCTCCCACGAGATCGTGTTGCGCACGAGCGCCAGATCGGCGGCCGAGATCCGCTCACCGCCCTGCTCCCCGAGCAGCACGAACTCGTCCTGCGTGGTCACCCCTGGCACATCGGTCACGTCGGCCATCACGGCGTCCATGGCCACGCTGCCCACCAGCGGCACCCGCCGCCCGCGCACGAGAGCCTGGGTCCGGCCACTGTAGGCCCGCGCCCAGCCGTCACCGTAGCCCACCGGCAACGTGGCCACGACCGAGGGCCGCTCCGCCGTCCACAGGCCCCCATAGCCGAGCGGCTCGCCGACGGCCAGCGGCGCCACGCGTAGCGGACGGACCTTGAGGGTCATGGCGGGCCGCAGCCCGGCGACCGCCGCGGCGGCGCGGGGCGCGACCGGGAAGCGGTCGGGCGGCACGCCATAAAGCACCAGCCCCGGCCGGACCAGCTCGCTGTCGCCGGCCGCTTCGGCCAGGAGGCCACCCGATGCCGCCCACGCGCGCGGCGGGACGGCCACGCCATGGGCGCGCAGGGCGGCGACGCCCTGGTCGAACCGCTCGCGCTGCCGGGCGATGGCGGCCGGGTCGTGCGAACTCGCGAGGTGGGTCCAGAGCCCGGCCAGTTCGACGCCTGGGGCGCCGGCGATGCGGGCGGCGGCCTCGCCGGCCTCGGCCGGCTGGAAGCCGCCCCGCACCAGGCCCGTCTCCACCTCGAGGTGCAGGCGCAGGGCCTGCGCCGGTCGTCCGCCGATGGCCGCCCCCGCGCTCGCCGCCGCGGCCAGGAGGGCCGGCAGACCGGCTGGGTCGGCGGCCACCAGCTCGACGCCGCGGGCCCTCGCCTCACCGACCGCGTCGTGGGGCACCTCGAAGATGACCAGGATGGGCAGCTGCAGGCCGATGGACCGGAGGTGCAGCGCCTCGTCGACCGTCGCCACGCAGAGCAGGTCGGCGCCGGCGGCGGCGAAGGTGCGGGCGGCGACCTCGAGGCCGTGCCCGTAGGCGTTGGCCTTCAGGACGGCCCCTAAACGTGCGCCGCGCGGGGCCAGCGTCCGTACCAGGCGCAGGTTGGAGGCCAGGGCGTCGGTGTCGATCTCCAGCCATGTCGTGCGGCGCAGCGGCGGCAACCCGGCGGCCACCAGGCGGGCCTCGATGGACGCCTCCGCCCCGGCGGCGGTCATGCGTCGCCGAGGCCGAAGCCCAGCCGCCGCCCGCCGGTCCGCCGCTCGGCCATCGCCGCAAGGCGGCGGCGGGCCCGGGCGATCTCGTCGGGCAGGTCATCGGCCAGCAGGCCGGCCTCACCGAGCCGCTCGCGGATGACATCGCCGGCCACGCCGTGGAGGTAGACCCCGCAACAGGCGGCCTCGAATGGGGCGCACCCCTGGGCGAGCAGGGCGCCCAGGACGCCCGCCAGGACATCCCCCGTCCCGCCGCTGGCGAGGGCCGGGTTCTCGAACGGCGCCCGGGCCACGCGGCCGTCGGGCGAGGCGACCACCGTGCGGGCGCCCTTGAGCACCACCACCTGTCCCCAGCGCGCCGCGGCCTCACCGGCCACGCGGGCGCGGGCGGCGTCGTCGGCCACCAGATCGGCCCCCTCCACGCCGGGCAGCGCCGGGGCGCCTGCCCGGAGGCGGGCGAACTCGCCCAGATGGGGTGTCAGTACGCATCGGCGGCCGATGGCGCCCGGCCAGTCCCCCAGGGAGGCCAGCGAGTTGAGGGCCTCGGCGTCGACGACCGCCGGAGACCCACTGGCCAGCAGGCCGACCACCAGGTCCACCGTCGCCAGGCCGGGCCGCAGGCCCGGGCCCACCACCAGCGCATCATGCTCGGCGTCGAGGAGCCGCTCCACGGCCGCCTCCGCGTCCACCTCGCCGGCCACCTCCGTCTCCGGCAGGCCGAGCGTCATGACCTCCAGCAGCCGCCCCGCCGCGACGGGCTGGAGGGAGCCCGGCAGCGCCAGGGTGACGAGACCGGCCCCGCCCCGCCCGGCCGCGTGGGCGGCGAGCAGGCCGGCGCCGAGGTGATCGAGCGAGCCGGCCACGATCAGCAACTTGCCGAACGTGCCCTTGTGCGCCCGCGCAGGGCGGGACGGCAGCCACGGGCCGACGGTCGCGTCGTCCAGGACCAGCACCCCCGCCGGGTCAGCCACGGTCGTCACCCGCCACCGCCGCCTGGCGCAGCGTCGCCATGCGTGCCGTCAGGCGCCGCTCGCGTTCGTCGAGGCGCGCCTCCAGGTCGGGCGGGAACACGTAGGCGCCACCGGCCTGACGCACCCCGTAGGCGATGGCGATCGCATACGACCGCTCATGGCTGATCGAGACCGCGACGCGGCCCAGCTGGAGTTGCTCCGCGCGGCGGCGGGCCCGGCCGTGGAGCCGCACGGCGGGCTGGCCCGTCGGCAGGCGCACGACCTCGATCTCGCGCCAGCCCACGCCGCGGACGCCGAGGCCGAGCACCTTGCTGACCGCCTCCTTCGCCGCCCAGCGCCCGGCGAAGGTCTCCGGCCGGTCGCGCACGTAGGCCGCCTCGGCCGGTGTCAGGACGCGCCCCGCGAAGCGCGAGCCGAAGCGGGCCAGCGCGTCCCGGATGCGGGCCACCTCGATGATGTCGACGCCGAGCTCGGTCGTGTCCCCGGGGACGGCCGACGGGCTTGGCACCGCGCGTGGCTGGCCGGCGCCCATCCCCTACTCGACGGTGACCGACTTGGCCAGGTTGCGCGGCTGATCGACGTCCGTACCACGCGCGACGGCCGTGTGGTAGGCGAAGAGCTGCAGCGGGATGACGGCGAGGATCGGACTCAGCGCCTCGACGGTCTCGGGCACCCACAGGATGTCGTCGGCGAAGGCGGCCACCCCGTCGTCGCCCTCGGTCGCCACGGCCACCACACGGGCGTCGCGGGCGCGGCCCTCCATGACGTTGCTGACGAGCTTGTCCTGCAGGGCTGAACGGGTGGCCACGGCGACGAGCGGGACCTCGACGTCGAGCAGCGAGATGGGCCCGTGCTTCAGCTCGCCCGCCGCGTAGCCCTCGGCGTGGACGTAGCTGACCTCCTTGAGCTTCAGCGCGCCCTCGAGGGCCACCGGGAAACCTACCCCGCGGCCGACGAACATGAAGCCGCGCGAATTGACGTAGCGGCGGGCCATGGCGCGCGCCGGCGCGGCCAGGTCAAGCGCCCGACGGGCCTTGTCCGGGAGCTGCCGCAGCGCCGCCACCAGGTCCCGCTCCGCGGTCGCGGCCAGGCGGCCACGCGCCTTGGCCAGGGCGGCCGCCAGGAGGACAAGGGTCGTCACCTGCGTCACGAACGTCTTGGTGGCCACGACCGCGATCTCCGGCCCGGCCTGCAGGAAGAGCACGGCGTCCGCGTCGCGCGTGATGGCCGAGCCGATGGTATTGGTGATGGCGATGACCGGAGCGCCACGCTCGCGCGCATACCGCACCGGGGCGATCGTGTCGGCCGTCTCCCCCGACTGGGTCACGGCGATGACCAGGGTGCGGCCGTCCAGGGGAGGCGGACTGTAACGGAACTCGGAGCCGACGGTGCTGCGAGCCGGCAGCCCGGCCCAGCCCTGCAGGAGGTAGGCGCCGACGCACGCGGCATAGTGCGCGCTGCCGCAGGCGACGAGCTCGATCCGCTCGATCTCCCGCAGGCGGCTGGCCAGCGGGATGAGCTCGTCAAGGACGATGGCGTCGTCCTGGAGCCGACCGGCGATGGCCGAGCGGATGGCCTGCGGCTGCTCGTGCATCTCCTTGAGCATGAAGTGGGGGTAGCCGCCCTTCTCCGCCGCCTCGATGTCCCAGTCGATGGTATGCACGGCTCGCTCGCGAGGGGTCCCGTCGAGGGCCGTGATGACGGCGCCGTCGGCGGTGAGGTCGGCCACGTCGCCTTCCTCGAGGAAGATGACCCGGCGGGTGTGGGCCAGGACAGCGGCCACGTCGGAGGCCAGGAATGCCTCGCCCGCGCCGAGCCCGACGATGAGCGGCACGTTCATGCGGGCTCCCACGAGCCGGGAGGGCTCGCCCCGGTGCATCACCGCGACCGCGTACGCGCCCTGCGCCTGGGCGAGCGCCTCCCGCACCGCCGCCGCAAGGTCGCCCCGGTAGGCCTCCTCCACGAGATGCGCCAGGGCCTCCGTGTCGGTCTCGGAACGGAGCTCGTGGCCGCGGGCCGCCAGCCCGTCGCGGAGCGCCCGGAAGTTCTCGATGATGCCGTTGTGGATGACCGTGATCTCACCGCTGCAGTCCACGTGTGGATGCGCATTGAGGTCGTTCGGCCGTCCGTGGGTCGCCCATCGGGTGTGGGCCAGGCCGATGGCGGCCGACGGCGTCTGGTCGGCCAGGGCGGTTCGCAGGACGGCCAGCTTGCCGGCGCGCTTCTCGACGAAGAGCTCGCCTTCGGCAGTGACCAGGGCGATGCCGGCCGAGTCATAGCCGCGGTACTCGAGACGGGCGAGGCCTTCGAGGAGGATGGGGGCCGCCTCGCGGGGGCCGATGTAGCCGACGATGCCGCACATCCGGCTGGCTGCTCCTTGTCGCTGGGACGGGTCAGTTTAGGCGGTCGACGGCAAGCGCCGCCAGGGCATCCGCCAGCTCGGCGATACGGACCGCGTCGCGGCCCTCGATCATGACCCGCAGGGCGGCCTCCGTCCCGGACGGCCGCACCAGGACGCGGCCGCGGCCGGCGAGCTCCACTTCCGCGGCCCGCACGGCGTCGGCCAGGCGCGCGTCGGCCTCCCACTGCTCCTTGTGGCGAACCGGCACGGTCCGCTGCTCCTGAGGGTACAGGCTGACCTGGTCGGCCAGCTCCGAGAGACGCGCGCCGCGCCGGGCCAGGATGGCCAGTGTCTCGAGGGCCGTGACGATGCCGTCCCCCGACGAGGTGTGCTCAGCGATGATGACGTGGCCGCTCTTCTCGCCGCCCAGGCCGGCGCCCGAGACGAGCATCGCTTCCAGGATGTACTTGTCGCCCACGGGCGTGCGCACCACCCGGCCGCCCGCCGTCGTGAGCGCGTCGGCAAGCCCGCCGTTCGAGAGGACGCTCACCACCACCGTGCTGGCCGCCAGCTGCCCGCGCTCGAGGCGGTCCAGGGCCAGCAGACCGATGAGCCGATCGCCGTCCACGACCTCGCCCCGTTCGTCGACGGCCACGCAGCGGTCGGCGTCGCCATCCAGGGCGAAGCCCACGTCGGCGCCGCTGGCCTTCACGCGGGCCGCCAGGGCGGCCGGATGCGTGGCCCCGCAGTCGGCGTTGATGTTGACCCCGTCGGGACTGTCGAACATCGTCTCCACGGTCGCGCCGGACGCGGCCAGAAGCTCAGGGGCGACCGCGCTGGCGGAACCGTTGGCACAGTCGAGCACCACGCGCAGCCGCGAGCCGATCGGCCGGGCCAGCTCAAAGCGGTGGGCCCGGTAGGCGTCGAGCAGCTCATGGGCCACGATCTCGCGGCCGAGGCCCTCGTTGGCCGGCCCGGTCAGCTCGTCCGAGCGCCAGAGGAGTGCCTCCACCTCGTCCTCGACCGCGTCATCGAGCTTCAGGCCGCGCTGGTCGAGCACCTTGAGACCGTTGTCCTGGGCGGGATTGTGCGATGCGGACACCATCACACCCGCGGCGAACCGACCGGAGCCGGCCAGGAAGGCGAGCGCGGGCGTGGGCAGGACCCCGGCGCGGTAGACGTCGGCACCCATCGACGTGGCGCCGGCCACGAGGGCCGCCGCCAGCATGTCGCCCGATCGTCGCGTGTCCTGGCCCAGCACGATGGCCCCGCCGGGGGGCACCAGGCGGTACACCGCCGCGCGGCCGAGGGCGTAGGCCAGCGTGGGCCGCAGGTCGACGTTGGCCACGCCCCGGATGCCGTCGGTGCCGAATAGACGGGTCATCGTCAGGTGGGGCTCGGGGTGGGGATGACCGTCACCGTCACGGCCACGGCGTTGGGCGCGATGGCGAGCAGGGTCGTGCCCGACGGCAGGCTGAAGACGACGTCCACGGCCTGCGTCCCCGGCCCCAGGTCCGTCACGTCGAGCGTCGCCCGCAGGGTGCTGCCATCGATGGCCGCCAGCGTCGGCAGGTTGCCTCCCAGGGTGACCAGGACCGACGAGGAGGCGAGCTGGTAGCTGCGGTCGGGATGCGCGCCCACGAGCGTCACGCCGACGGTGAACGTCTGGCTGCCCCGCTGGGGCGCGATGGTGACCGTGACCTGGGCCTGGGCCGCCCCGACCACGGTGACGCCCGTGGGGGCAGCGAAGGCGACCGTGGTCGTCAGCTGGCTGGTGGCCTTCGAGACGTCGATCGCGGCGGTGGGGATGGCGGTCAGGGCGGTCAGGGCCGTCGGATCGCCGGTCACCGTGACGATCGCCGGGGTGACCTGCACGCTCGCCACCTGGTAGCCGGCCGGAGGCGTGCCACTCAGGACGGGCGTCACCGGGACGCTGCGGCTCGAGGCGGCCGGGGTCACGTCGATGTGGACATGGACGTGGTCGGGCGTCACGTTCACCGGCTCCACGGCATCGCCCCGGTCATCCTCCGGCTTGATGTCGACGTCGGAGTCGACGTTGATGCCGCTGGGGTCCACGATGACCGAGGCGACGGCATGGGTGACCTGCGCCACGAGCGTGCTCCCGCCGCGCACGGTGACCGTGGCCGGGGTGATCGACTGATCGCCGAGCTGCAGGCCGGCCGGGATCACGCCATGGTCGACCGTCACCGGCACGTCCTTGCTGACGATGGGGTCGAGGCGGACCGGCACCTCGCGTGGCCGGAAGTCCAGGATCTGGATGCGGTCGTCGAGCGCCGTCAGCTGCACCGGCACGGTCGTCGGGGCGCTGGTGGCGGAGGGCTGGATGCCCGACAGGTCGATGGTCGCGCTGAAATCCTGGTTGCTCAACTGGCTCGCCACGTCGGGTGGGGCGTAGAGGCGGATGAAGGTGACGGCGCCCGGGTTATCCAGCAGGAAGACCCCGCTGGGCTGGCCCAGAGGCTGGATCGGCACCTGGCCCGACCAGGTCTGCGCGTTCTGCGAGACCACCAGGCCCGCGTAGAGCACGGTCGCCAGGCCGACCGCCCCGAGCTTCAGGGGCCAGTTGCGGGCGAGGAAGGCGACGGCGCGCGACACCTACCGTCGCTCGGCGCCCGATGCCGCCGGCGTGCCCGACGCTGGCGGCGCGGGCGAAGCGGCCGTGGCCCGCGGCGTGCCGCGGCGTCGGAGCTGCGGCCGAGCGGGATGCACGCCGCGCCGCGAGGTGGGCAGGTTGAGGGCCTCACGCGCCCGGGCGCCACCCGGCCGGAGGAGGGCGGCGAGGGCCACGCGCAGGCGCTCCTCGTCCAGCTGGCGGACGAACCGGCCACGTTCGGCGAGCGCGATGGCGCCGGTCTCCTCGCTCACCACGATGGCCAAAGCGTCCGTCTGCTCGGTGATACTGGCGGCCGCCCGGTGGCGCGTCCCCAGGCGCTCGGAGTGCGGGGGCAGCTCCGCCAGATCCAGGATCACCCCGGCGGCCACGATCCGGTCGCCGCGCACGATGACCGCGCCGTCGTGCAGGGCGCTGCGGGGCATGAAGAGCGTCGTCAGGAGCTCCGGCGAGAGGTCGGCGTGGAGCATGACGCCCGATTCGGCGGTGTCGCCGAGGCCGGTCTCACGTTCGACGATGATGAGGGCTCCGTGACGCTGGGCCGCCAGGGCGGCGGCGGCGCGGGCGAGATCGGCCGCCACGCGCTCGATCGCGCCACCGGGCGTGGGGTTGAGCAGCCAGCCGAGCGAGCCGACGCGCCCGATCCGCTCGAGGGCCCGGCGCAGCTCCGGCTGGAACACGACCACGACGCCGACCAGGCCGACGAAGGCGCCCGCCTGGAGCACCTGCGACAGGAGCTGCAGCCCGAAGAACTGGGCGGCCACGTAGACGCCGTACAGGACCATCACGCCGATCACCAGGCGCACCGCGCGCGTGCCCCGGATGAGGCTGAAGGCGCCGTAGATGAGCAGCGCCGTGAGGCCCACGTCGACGATCGTGATCGGCTGGATCTCGAGGCTGGACAACAGCCCGCGGAGCTGTTCGATCATCGTCGGTCGATTGTAGCAGTGGCCTTCCCGCTGACCGGCTGGTCAGGATGCGGCCGCTGCGACCTCGCCGTCGACGGCCGGGGCGGCGGTCGCGAGCGAACTGGCCAGGGCCAGCATCCGCGGGTCGCCATTCGCGTGCGCCGCGGCGAGGGTGGCGATCTGGCGCCGCGCCCCGCCGGCGGGACCCAGGGCCAGCAGGTGGTCCAGCAGCATCAGTTTCTCGATGGCCCGCTCCCGCCAGCCGCGGCCCAGGTACAGCCGCACCAGCGCTAGATGGACGGATGGCGCGTCGGGGCTGATGGCCAGGGCACGCTGGCACACCTCGAGCGCCGCTTCGCGAGCCCCGGCACGCGCGTAGGCATCGCTGGCCAGGACGTAGAGGGCCAGGGCCTCGCGGCTCTGACCCGCTTCGCGCGCCTGCTCGGCCTCGTCGAAGAACGCTTCCGGGTCAGGCGCCGCCAGGAGGTCCGGCGGGCGCCCGGGGGCCGGGGCGGGCATGACGCGGATAACCGCGACCTGCGAGTCGTCCGAGGACATCGGCCCGGCCGGCGCCTCGACGGCCGACGCCGCCCCAGGCAGTGCCTCGGACCCGGCGTCTGGCGGCTCGGGGGCGGGTGGCACCTCCACGGCTGCCGGTCCGGGCGGTACTGCCGGTCCCTGCGGCGCAGCGGCCCGGGCCACCCCAAGGCGGCTCGCCAGTTCGGCCGCCCGCTTCTCGCGCCGGCGGGAGCCGGCCAGGGTCAACGCCCGCTCGAGCGAGGCCAGGGCCTCAGGCTCGCGGTCGGTGGCCGCCTGCACTTCCGCCAGGCGCTCCAGCATCTCGGCCGCCTCCGGGCCCCGGCCGGCGGCGATAAGGGCCTCGATCCGACCGGTGATGGCGGCCTCGTCATGCGATGCGCGGCCGAGCGCCTTCGAGAAGGCGGCCAGCGCCTCGTCGATGCGGCCCATGCGGAGCAGGACCTGGCCCATGCTGGTCTGCGGCATGGCCCGGCCGTCGGCCAGCTCGGCTGCCCGCCGGTAATGCCCCAGCGCAGCCTCCAGCTGGCCCTTCAGCGCGGCCACGTGGCCGGCCCGCAGCTCTTCCTTGTACCGCTCGAGGATGGGGTCAGGCATGTTCCGTCCTTGGTGACCGGCGCAGCCTACGACGTGGCTTGGGGGCGTGTCCGTGGTACCTCGGTCCACCGAGGGCCGCCGTTCGTGCCGCTCGCGGTCGACCGGGCGGTGAGCCCCGCTGGTGCCGCGCCGTCACGCCGATCCGTTGGCCGTCACGCCGATCGGTCGGCCGCAACGTGGATCGGTCGGCCGCCACGTGGATCCGTTGTCGCCTACGCCTGCAGGGATTGGTAAGCGCCCGTTCCGAAGGCTGCGTCGTTGCCCAGTCAGCGCCCCGTGCGCGGCCACGCTCGGATGACAACGGGCGGGTCCAAGGTGTCGCATATCAGTCCCCGGTGACTGACCGGCGACAGCCTCGGCGATGGCGTGAGCGGCTGGACCCGGGGGATCGAACGCCGGAGCCGGAGCCGGCGGCCGGGCGGATTACCGCTTGGTGTACTGCGGCGCCTTCCGGGCTCGCTTCAAACCGTACTTCTTGCGTTCCTTCATGCGCGGGTCGCGCGTCAGGAGGCCAGCCTGGCGAAGTGGCAGGCGCAGGCTCTCCGGATCGGACTGCAGGAGCGCACGGGCGATGCCGTGGCGGATCGCACCGGCCTGGCCCTGGTAGCCACCGCCCTCGACCTTGACCATGGCGTTGAAGCGCCCCTCGGTGCCGGTCACGCGGAACGGCAGCAGCAGCTCGGCCAGGTCGATGGCGTTGCCGAAGTGCTCGTCCAGCGAGCGGCCATTGACGACGATCTCGCCCTCGCCGCTCATGAGGCGGACGCGGGCGATGCTCGTCTTGCGGCGCCCTGTGCCGTAGAAGAAGGCAGCGGTGGTCATCGGGGTGGCGATCTCCTCAGGCCAGCGGTTCGGGTCGCTGCGCCTGGTGCGGGTGCTCGGCGCCGGCGTAGATCTTCAGCTTGCGGAGCTGCTGGGCCCCCAGCCGGTTGCGGGGCAGCATGCCCTTCACCGCGCGCCGGACGACCTCCTCCGGCCGCCGCGCGAGCAGCTCGCCAAGGGTCTCCTGGCGCAGGCCATGGGGGTAGCCGCTGTGACGGGTGTAGAGCTTGCTGGCCAGCTTGTCGCTGGTGACCTTGATGTGGGCGGCGTTGATGACCACGACGTGATCGCCGCTGTCC
This sequence comes from Candidatus Sulfotelmatobacter sp., assembly GCA_035622975.1. Classification (GTDB taxonomy): domain Bacteria; phylum Chloroflexota; class Limnocylindria; order Limnocylindrales; family CSP1-4; genus DASPUH01. The sequence goes on along the minus strand of DASPUH010000010.1, from coordinate 3,030 downwards.
ATGTGCGCCGCGAACGTGGGCTTGTGCTTGCCCTCCAGGATCAGCGCGACACGGGTGGCAAGGCGGCCCAGGGTCTGCCCGCTGGCATCGACCACGAACCAGCGACGCTCGATCTCGCTGGCGCTGGGGCTGTAGGTCTTGGTCAGCAACATCATCAGTTCCCTGTCCGTATCGGTCGGCCGAGGCCGACGCGCCGCAGGCACAGCCCGTGCGGTGGGGCGACTGCGCCCTCGAAGGCTCGCGGCCGCGACTCCAGCGCGAGCCGGAGGTCGTCGGCGGTCGCCTCACCGCGTCCGACGCGGATGAGGGCGGCCGCCAGGCTGCGGACCATCTGGCGCAGGAAGGCGTCCCCGATCACGTCGATCGTGACACGGCGACCCTCTCTGCGGACCCGGACCCGATGGAGGGTCCGGATCGGTTGTCGATGGGCGGCTCCGAAGGCGGTGAAGTCGTGCCGGCCCTCCAGGACCCGCGCGGCTTCCGCCATCGCGGCCGTATCCAGCGGCCGTCGCACCCCGAGCGCCGTGCGCTCGCGGAGCGGGCTGCGTGGCCCGTTCCAGACGGTGTACCGGTACGCTCGGTACCGGGCCGCCCGGCGGGGCTGCCACCCGGCCTCCACGCGCCACAGCGCGCGCAGGCCGACGTCCGCCGGCAGGAGCGCGTCGATCGCCCGGGCCAGCCGCGCGTCCGCCATGTCCGGCACGGTGAAGGCGATGACCTGACCCGTGGCGTGGACACCGGCATCCGTGCGGCCGGCGGCGGAGACGCGGACCCGGCCATCGCCGGAGACCGTCGTCAGCGCCGCTTCGAGCGCTCCCTGGACCGTCCGGCGTCCAGGTTGGAACTGGAAGCCGGCGAAGTCCGTGCCGTCGTATTCGACTCGTGCGGCGAACCGCACGAGGCCGCCCTCTCGGGCGGGCATGGCCGAGCCCGCGCTAGACGAGCTCGATCTGGACGATCGGGGCGGCGTCACCGACACGCTGCCCCACGCGCACGAGGCGCGTGTAGCCCGAGGTCCGGTCGGCGTAGCGGGGCGCGATCTCGGTGAACAGCTTGTCCACCACGAGCGGCTCCTCGGGCAGCTGGGCCACGACGCGACGCCGGGCGCTCAGCGATCCCTCCTTGGCCAGGGTGATGATGCGCTCGACGATGCCGCGCACCTCCCGGGCCTTGGCCTCGGTGGTCTTGACCTGCTCGTACCGCAGCACGGCCACGGTCAGGTTGCGGTACAGCGCCATGCGCGGACCGTGTTTGCGGCCCAGCTTGCGCCCGTCGATGCGCTTGGCCACGGCTCAGGCTTCCCCGCCCTCGAACGGCTCGTCGCCGTCCTCCAGGCCGTCCTCGTCCAGGCCCAGCAGGTCGTCGTCGAGCGACGATTTCAGGCCGGCCTCCTCAGGCGTGATGAAGCCGCGCATCACGAGGCGCTCCTTCATCTCGTCGAGGGACTTGCGCCCGAAGTTCCGCATGCGCAGGAGGTCGTCGTCAGACAGCTGCAAGAGCTGGCCTACCTTGACGATGTTGTTGCGCTTCAGCGAGTTGTAGGCCCGCATGGGCAGGTCCAGGTCCTCGATGGGCATGTCCAGCATGTTCGGCGACAGCTGCGGCCCGCCGGCCCCGGGGTGCTCGCCGGCCGGCGCGGCCTTGCCGGCGCGGGTGAAGAGGCTGAACTGGCCGACCAGCAGCTCGGCCGCCCGCGAGAGGGCCTCCTCCGGCGAGATCGTGCCGTCCGTCTCGACCTCGATGGTCAGGCGGTCGAAATTCGTCATCTGGCCGACGCGGGTGTTCTCGACCGTGTAGTTCACCTTGCGCACGGGCGTGAAGATGGCATCGACGGGGATGACCCCGATGGGCAGCGGTTCGGCCCGCTCGGCGGCGAGGTAGCCGACACCGCGCTCGACGGTGAGGTCCATCTCCAGCGTCACGTCGTCCGAGTCCAGGGTCAGGAGGGGCAACTCCGGGTTGACGATCTCGACGTCGGCGTTCTCGCTGATGTCGGCGGCCGTGACCGGGCCCGCACCCGCCTTGACCAGCTTGAGCTGCACGGGATGCGGGGCGTAGCACTTGAGGCGGAGCTTCTTGACGTTGAGGACGATCTGGGTGAGATCCTCCTTGACGCCCGGGATGCTGGCGAATTCGTGGTACACGTCGCGCACCTGGATGGAGGTGACGGCGGCACCCTCCAGGGACGAGAGCAGGACGCGCCGGAGCGCATTGCCCAACGTCACGCCGTAGCCGGCCGGCAGGGGGCTGGCCTCGTACTTGGCGTACCAGGCGCCGAGCTCCTCGACCGACGCGACCTGCGGGTTCTCCAGTTCGATCATGGGATCGGCCTACCTCGAGTAGTACTCGACCACGAGCTGCTCGTTGAGCTCGAGCGGCATCTGGTCGCGGCGGGGAAGGGCGGTCACGGTTCCACTGAACTGGTCGGCGTCAACGCTCAGCCAGTCCGGCCGCTGCGCGCCACGCAGCGCATCCTTGACATTCTTGAAGTAGTCGGCCTTGACGCTGGTCGGCCGGACGGCGATGACGTCCGTCTCCTTCACCTGGTAGGACGGGATGTTGGTGGGCTTCCCGTTGACCGTGAAGTGGCCGTGCGTGACCAGCTGGCGGGCCTGTGCCCGGCTGGCGGCGAAGCCCATCCGGAAGACGACGTTGTCGAGGCGCGTCTCGAGCAGGCGCAGCAGGTTCTCACCGGTCACGCCAGGACGTGACTCGGCCGTCTCGAAGTAGCGCTTGAACTGGCGCTCGAGCACCATGTACACGCGCCGGACCTTCTGCTTCTCACGCAGCTGGACGCCGTACTCCGAGAACTTCACGCGACCCTGGCCGTGCTGGCCAGGCGGGTACGGGCGGCGCTCGATGGCGCACTTGTCCGTGTAGCAGCGGTCGCCCTTCAGGTACATCTTCAGGTTCTCACGCCGGCAGAGCCGGCAGACGCTTTCGCAGTAACGAGCCACGGTGGTGTCTCCTGATCAGACGCGACGGCGCTTGGGCGGCCGGCAGCCGTTGTGCGGGATCGGGGTCACGTCC
>DASPUH010000009.1:0-39920 GCA_035622975.1 Candidatus Sulfotelmatobacter sp. | reverse complement strand
ATCTGACGGCCGCGCCGCGTGAAGCGGCCGCCAGCCAGCGCTGACGCCGGACGTCGAAACCAAGGAGACCTGATGGCAACCCGTTCCACCCAGGGCACCGCCGGCACCAAGCCGGAGGCCAGCCCCCCGACCGCCGATGTGAAGGTGATCCCGCTCGTCGCCCTGCGCGAGACCGTCATCTTCCCGGAGATGATCGTTCCGCTCCAGGTCGGGCGAGACAAGAGCGTCGCCGCCCTCAACGCGGCCGTCGCCGCCAGCGGCCCCATCGCCCTGGTGACCCAGCGCGACGCCGAGCGCGAGGAGATCGAAGACACCTCCGAGCTCTACACCGTCGGCACCCTGGCCAAGATCGCCCAGGTCGTCCAGCTCCAGGACGGCACCGTGCGCGCCATCGTGCAGGGCCAGCAGCGCCTGCGCGTCAAGCGCTTCACGCAGGTCGAGCCGTTCATCCGCTCGGCCGTCGCGCTGCTCGAGGACGACAAGCCGTCGAGCCTGGAGGTCCAGGCCCTCATGCGCACCGTCCAGGGCCAGATCGAGACCTACGTCCAGTCGGGGGCGCCCGTACCCCCGGAAGCGGCCGTCGCGGCCCGCAACATCACCGAACCCGGGCTGCTCGCCGACATGGTGGCCTACAGCCCCGACCTGACGACGGAACAGCGCCAGGAGCTGCTGGAGACGATCGACATCGTCGAACGGCTCAAGCTGGTCAGTACGTTCCTGGCTCGCCAGATCGAGATCCTGGAGCTGAAGGGCAAGATCCAGTCCGAAGTCAAGTCGGAGATGGACAAGACCCAGCGCGAGTACATCCTGCGCGAGCAGCTCAAGGCCATCCAGCGCGAGCTGGGCGAGGACGACCCGCAGCAGGCCGAGATCAGCGAGCTGCGCGACAAGGTCGAGCAGGCCGGCATGCCGGACGAGGTCAAGGCGCGGGCGGTCAAGGAGATCGACCGCATGAGCCGCATCCCCTCCGCGTCGCCGGAGGTGGGGGTCATCCGCACCTACGTCGACTGGCTGGTGGGCCTGCCGTGGAACGTCGCCACGGCCGACCAGCTGGACATCCGCGAGGCGGCCAAGATCCTCGACGAGGACCACTACGGCCTGGAGAAGATCAAGGAACGCATCCTCGAATACCTCGCCGTGCGCACCCTCGCGGACACCATCCGCAGTCCCATCCTGGCCTTCGTCGGTCCGCCAGGCGTGGGCAAGACGTCGCTCGGCAAGAGCATCGCGCGGGCCATGGGCCGCAAGTTCGTGCGCATGAGCCTGGGCGGCATCCACGACGAGGCCGAGATCCGCGGCCACCGCCGTACCTACATCGGGGCCCTGCCCGGGCGCATCATCCAGAACATCAAGACGGCCGGCACCAACAACCCCGTCTTCATGCTCGACGAGGTCGACAAGATCGGCATGGACTTCCGCGGCGACCCCAGCTCGGCGCTGCTCGAGGTCCTGGACCCGGAGCAGAACAACACCTTCCAGGACAACTACCTGGAGGTGCCGTTCGACCTCTCGAAGGTGCTCTTCATCGCCACCGGCAACCTGCTCGATCCGATCCCCAACGCGCTGCGCGACCGGATGGAGATCGTCCAGCTGCCCGGCTACACCGAGCAGGAGAAGATCGAGATCGGCAAGCGCTTCCTCGTGCCGAAGCAGATGACCAACCACGGCCTCAAGGCCAAGCACGTCGAGATCACCGACGAGGCCATGATCGAGCTCGTGCGCTCGTATACCCACGAAGCCGGCGTGCGCAACCTCGAGCGCGAGATCGCCAACGTCATGCGCAAGATCGCCCGGCAGGTCGCCGAGGGTCGCACCCGCAAGGTGGTCGTGGACAAGAGGAAGCTGCTCGACCTGCTCGGGCCGAACCGCTTCGAGTACGGCGAGCTGGAGGCCGAGGACCAGGTGGGGGCCGCCACCGGGCTCGTGGTCACCGAGGTCGGCGGCGACGTCGTCTCGGTCGAGGTCACCCGCATGGAGGGCAAGGAGGACTTCATCCTCACCGGCCAGCTGGGCGAGGTGATGCGCGAGTCGGCCCGGGCGGGCCTGTCCTGGACGCGGGCCAACGCGGCCCAGCTGGGCATCCCGCGCGAGGTCTTCGAGAAGAACACCCTGCACATCCACGTCCCCGCCGGCGCCACCCCCAAGGATGGCCCGTCGGCCGGCATCACGATGGCCACCGCCATCGTCAGCGCCCTCACCGGGATCCCCGTCCGCAAGGACGTGGCCATGACCGGCGAGATCACGCTGCGGGGCCGGGTGCTGCCCATCGGCGGCCTCAAGAGCAAGATCCTGGCGGCCCACCTGTCGGGCGCCCGCATGGTCATCCTCCCGCGCAAGAACGAGAAGGACCTGCGGGACATCCCGGAGGAGATCCGCAAGCAGATCAAGCTGGTGCTCGTCGACTCCATGGACCAGGTCCTGGAAGCGGCCCTCCGGCGCAAGCCGACGCCGCTTCCGCAGGGCCGGCCCCAGCCGGCGGACGAGCCAGCGACCAGCCGCCTCCCGGCGGCGGCCGCCGTGCGGCCGGCGTTCCCCCCGGCCGATCAGCCACCCGCGGTCGCCTGAGGCCGCGGACCTACACCGCCCGTGGAATACCGCGACTACTACGCCACCCTGGGTGTCGCGCGCGACGCCAGCCCGGCCGACATCAAGAAGGCCTTTCGCAAGCTGGCGCGCGCCAACCATCCCGACCTGAACAAGGGTGACGCGGCCGCGGAAAAGCGCTTCAAGGAGGTCAACGAGGCCCACGAGGTGCTCAGCGACCCCCAGAAGCGCAAGGCGTACGACGAGCTGGGGGCCAACTGGGAGCAGGTCCAACGCGCCGGCCGAGCCGGCGCCGACCCGTATGCCGGCTTCGCCGGGTTCGGCGGGGCCGGCAGCCCCGGGGTCCGCTTCGAGTACCGCGGCAACGCCGAGGACCTGGCCGGCTTCAGCGACTTCTTCCAGACGTTCTTCGGGGCGGCCGGCCCCCGCAGCGGGAGGGCGGGCGCCCGCCCGACCGGGCAGGCCGGGCGGACCACCACCCAGACCGCGGGAGGCCTGGATCTCGCCGACATCCTGGCCGGCCTGGGGCTCGACCAGGCCGGGGCGACCGACGCCGAGCGTCGGCCGCGGGTCGCCCCGCTCGAGCGGCAGCACCTGGAGGCGCGCGTCGATGTCTCGCTGGAGGAGGCGTACCACGGCGCCACCCGCCTGGTGCAGGTCGGCGACCGCCGTCTGGAGGTGACGATCCCGCGCGGCGTGGCCTCCGGCCAGCGCATCCGCCTCTCGGGCAAGGCCGGTCGCGGACCCGATGCCGGCCACGTGTACCTGGAGATCCATGTGGCCGACCACCCCGACTTCGTGCGACGCGGCGCGGACCTGCAGCGCGACGTACCGGTGACCCTGGCCGAGGCCCTCCTTGGCGCGGAAGTGCCGGTGCGTACCCTCAAGGGCCGCGTGATGCTGCGCATCCCGGCGGAGACGCAGGCGGGACGGACGTTCCGCCTGACGGGCCAGGGCATGCCCCGCTTCAAGGCCGAGGGCTTCGGCGACCTGCTGGTCAGGATCCGCGTCGTCCTGCCGACCGGCCTGTCAGGGGACGACCGCCGCCGCCTCAAGGACTTCACCGAGCACGTCCAGCAGGCCGATCCCCGTGAGGGTGACCGGGCCGCCCGACCGACCCACGCCCGCGCGACCGCGGACGCCACCGGAGCACTCGCCGCATGAACCTCGACCGCTACACCCAGAAGGCCCAGGAGGCCATCGTCGCCGCCCAGCGCCTGGCCACCGAGGCCCACAGCCCGGTGCTCGATGCCGAACACCTCCTCGCCGCCCTGCTCGACGACGACCAGGGCGTGCCCGCGGCGACCCTGCGGCGGGTGGGCGTCGATGTGCCGCGCCTGCGCATGGACCTCGCGGCGGCCCTCAGCCGGCGAGCCCGTGTCGAAGGCGGCTCCCTGAGCCTGGACCGGCGGGCCCAACAGTTGCTGCAGCGTGCCGAGGATGAGGCGCGCCGCCTCAAGGACGAGTACGTCTCGACGGAGCACCTGCTCATCGCGGCCAGCGAGTCGGGGGGCGATGCCCAGCACCTGCTGGAATCGGCCGGGGCCAGCAAGGAAGCGCTCCTGAGCGCGCTGGCCAGCGTGCGCGGCGGCCAGCGCGTGACCAGCCAGAACCCCGAATCGACGTACCAGGCGCTGGAGCGCTACGGCCGGGACCTGACCGCCGACGCACGAGCCGGCAAGCTGGACCCGGTGGTCGGCCGGGACGAGGAGATCCGCCGCGTCATCCAGGTGCTCAGCCGGCGGACCAAGAACAACCCGGTCCTGATCGGCGAGCCCGGTGTCGGCAAGACCGCCATCGCCGAAGGCCTGGCCCAGCGCATCGTGCGCGGCGACGTGCCCGAGTCGCTCAAGGACAAGCGCGTCGTCTCGCTGGACCTGGGGGCCCTGATCGCCGGCGCCAAGTACCGCGGTGAGTTCGAGGAACGTCTCAAGGCCGTGCTCAAGGAGATCAAGGACTCCAACGGCCAGGTCATCCTCTTCATCGACGAGCTGCACACGGTGGTCGGGGCCGGTGCCGCCGAAGGTGCCATGGACGCCAGCAACCTGCTCAAGCCCATGCTGGCGCGCGGCGAGCTGCACACGATCGGCGCGACGACACTCGACGAGTACCGCAAGCACATCGAGAAGGACGCGGCTTTGGAGCGGCGCTTCCAGCCCGTCTTCGTCGACCAGCCCTCGGTGGAGGAGACGATCTCCATCCTGCGCGGCCTGCGCGAGCGGTACGAGGTCCACCACGGCGTCCGCATCACCGATTCGGCACTCGTCGCGGCGGCGACGCTGAGCAACCGCTACATCAGCGACCGTTTCCTGCCCGACAAGGCCATCGACCTCGTCGACGAGGCGGCCAGCCGCATGCGCATCGAGATCGACTCCATGCCGACCGAGCTCGACGAGCTCGAACGGCGGCGCATCCAGCTGGAGATCGAACGGGAGGCGCTGCGCAAGGAGAAGGACGACGCCTCGAAGGCGCGTCTCGCCGCCCTGGAGAAGGAGCTGGCCGAGATCAGCGAAGAGGGCGGCGGCCTGAAGCAGCAGTGGGAGACGGAGAAGGCCGCCATCGCCGCCCTGCGCCAGACGAAGTCGGAGCTGGAAGGCCTCCAGCATGAGATCGAAGCGGCCGAGCGGGCGGCCGACTACGGTCGCGCGGCCGAGCTCAAGTACGGCCGGCAGGTCGAGCTGCAGAACCAGCTCAAGGAGCAGGAAGCCGCCGTCGCCACGGCCGGCGGCGCCAGCCGCTTGCTCAAGGAGGAGGTCGACGCGGACGACATCGCCCGCATCGTGGCCACGTGGACGGGCATCCCCGTGGCCCGCCTGCTCGAAGGTGAGGCGGGCAAGCTGATCCACATGGAGGACCGGCTGCACGAGCGGGTGGTCGGCCAGGACGACGCCATCGCCGCCGTCTCGGACGCCGTACGGCGGGCCCGCGCCGGCCTGAAGGACCCCAAGCGGCCCATCGGCTCGTTCATCTTCCTGGGCCCCACCGGCGTGGGCAAGACCGAGCTGGCTCGAGCGCTGGCCGGCTTCCTGTTCGACGACGACGCGGCCATGACGCGACTGGACATGAGCGAATACATGGAGAAGTACTCGGTCAGCCGGCTCATCGGGGCGCCGCCCGGCTACGTCGGCTACGACGAGGGCGGCCAGCTGACCGAGGCCGTCCGGCGCCGGCCGTACCAGGTCGTGCTGCTCGATGAGATCGAGAAGGCGCACCCGGACGTGTTCAACGTCCTGCTCCAGGTCCTTGACGACGGGCGGCTCACCGACGGCCAGGGCCGCACCGTGAACTTCAAGGACACCGTCATCATCATGACCAGCAACATCGGCAGCCAGTTCATCGCGGCCTACGGCGGGCGCACCGACGAGGCCGCCTACGAGGACATGAAGCGCCAGGTGACGGAGGCCCTGCGCCTCCAGTTCCGGCCCGAGTTCCTCAACCGCGTCGACGAGGTCATCGTCTTCCACGCCCTCACGGAGGCCGACCTGGCGGCCATCGTGGACCTCCTGCTGGCCGACCTCCAGCGCCGCCTGGCCGACCATGAGCTGACCCTGGAGCTGACCGCGGCCGCGCGCCGCCTGATCGCGGCCGAGGGCCACGACCCCGCCTTCGGCGCCCGGCCGCTGAAGCGCTCGGTCCAGCGCCTCGTGGAGAACCCGTTGGCCCGGGCGCTGTTGGAGGGCCGCTTCCCGCCGGGGTCGCACATCGTGGCGGACGCGGATGCCCTCTCGGGCACGCTCCTCTTCCGGGCCGGCGGCGAGACGGTCGTGGCCACGGCCGGCGAGCGGCGCGACGCGCGCGCCCGAGCGGCGACGCCGGCCGCGCCGGCCGACCCGGTCGAGGCCGCCATCGAGCGGGCCTCGCGTCCACGCAGGAAGCCGGACGACGGGGGCGAGCTCCTCAACTAGCCCCCGCTAGCATGGGGCGCCATGACGGAGCACCCGGTCGGCATCCGAAGCCCGCTGCCGACGCCCGCGCCGACGCTGGACGAGCGCTGGGCGGAGAGCCGCGCCTCCCTCGTCGAGCGACTGCGCGACCGGATCACCGCGGACGGGCCCATCACGTTCGCCGCCTTCATGGCGGCTGCCCTGTACGACTCCGATGGCTACTACGTGACGCGGCCGGACCGCCCGAGTCGCACGGGCGACTTCCTGACCGGACCGGAGATGGACCCGCTCTTCGGCGCCGCCCTGGCGGCCCACCTCGAGGCTGGCTGGGAACGCCTGGGGCGACCGGACTGCTTCCAGCTGGAGGAGTTCGGCGCCGGCAGCGGCGCGCTGGCCTCTGGCCTCCTTGGCGAGCTCCGGGCGCGTCACTCGCCGCTGCTCGAGGCGATCCGCTACCGGCCGCGAGAGGTCGACCCGACGCGTGAGGCCGCGATCCTCCGCCGCCTGGAGGCGGAGGGGTTCGGGCCTGGCCCAGTGCAGCACGATCCTGGTGCCCCGATCACCGGGGCGGTCGTGGCCAACGAGTTGCTCGACGCCCTGCCCGTCCACCGCGTGACCGCCGTCGGGGGCACCGTGCTGGAGCTCTACACGACGTGGCGAGATGGCTGGTTCGCCGACGAGCCCGGCCCGCCGTCCGACCCGGCCCTGGAGGCGACCCTGGCCGCCTCGGGGGTGGAGCTGCGCGACGGGGATCGCGCCGAGGTGTCGCTCGCCGCGCAGGAGTGGATCCTGCAGCTCGCCGCCCGCCTGGCCCGCGGTTGGCTGCTGCTCATCGACTACGGCGGGCCCGGCGCGGCGCTGTGGGGCGCACCGCATCCGGAGGGCCTGCTGCGCACCTACCGGGCGCACCACGCGGGCGCCGACCCCTACCGCGCCGTCGGTCAGCAGGACCTGACCGCCCACGTCGACACGACGGCCGTGAGGAACGCCGCGCGGGCCGCCAGGCTGGCTCCGATGGGCCAGACGACGCTGGCGGAGTTCCTGGCCGGCCTGGATGCGGGCGAACTCCTCGTGCGCCTGGGCAGCGACCCGGCCACGACCGCGCCGCGCTACCGCACCGCGCGCGGCGCCCTGCTGCGCCTCCTGGATCCGGGGGCCATGGGCCGCTTCGCCGTGCTCGGCTTCGGTCGTGGCATGGCGTTCGAACCGCCACTCCGCGGCTTCGACTTCCGGCTCACGCGGGGCTGACGTCACGATGCGGTTCACGGACGCGGCCCGACGGCTGGGACGGCTGCCGCAGCCCCTCCCCCCGGCCCCGGCGGCGCTCCAGCCGGGCCCTGCCGCAGACACAGCGGGCGACCAGATGCGCATCCGGCCCGCCTGGCCGGCCCCGACGCGCGAGAGCGCGGTGCTGGTCCTGATCTACCCGGACGCGAGTGGCGAGGCACGACTGGTCCTCACCGAACGGCCGGCCACCGTGACGCATCACGCCGGCGAGGTCAGCTTCCCGGGCGGCTCGCGCGAGGCCTGGGACGACTCGGCGGAGACGACCGCCCTGCGCGAGGCGGCAGAGGAGGTGGGCCTGAACGCGGCCGATGCCGGCGTGCGGGTGATCGGCCGCCTCGAAGAGGTCGCCATCGGGCCGAGCGGGTTCCGGCTCACGCCCGTGCTCGCCCTGGCCGATCGTGAACCTGGCTTCACGCCCGATCCCCACGAGGTGGCCGCCATCCTGACCCCGCCGCTGGCCTCCTTCCTGCCCGACGCGCCGATCCACCAGGGCGAACTGGAGCGCGACGGCTGGCGCCTGCGCTTCGGGGCCTACGAGGTGGAGGGCCACACCGTGTGGGGCGCCACGGCGCGGATCCTGGGCCAGCTCGGCGCCATCGTCGCCGTCCCGGAGCGCTGAGGGTCAGGCCTTCCCGGGACCGCCGCGCGGCGCCGTGATGAGGGTCACCAGCTGGGTCACGATCGCGTCGGGATCGGGCCCGTCGATGTTGGTCAGCACCGCGATGGATACGCCGAGCAGCGGGATATAGCGCAGCGCCGCCCGATACCCGGAGCAGGCGCCGCCGTGGCCGTAGCTGGTGAAGCCATCGATCGTCAGGCGCTGGGTGGCCAAGCCGTAGACGAAACGGGGCTTCCACGGCGCGGAGATCGAGGTGTCCTCCATGGCCTGCAGCGAGGCCGGCGCGACCACGGAACCGCCGTACAGCGCGGCGCCCCAGCGGGCCAGGTCGGCCGACGTGCTGACCAGCGAGCCGGCCGCATCCAGGGACGTCGCCAGCGAGGTGAAGGGCAGGTAGCCCGTGCCGTCGGCCAGATCCTTGTAGGCCACCCTGGTCCCGGCGAGGCGGGTGTAGGGATCGGCCAGCGGCCCGAGGGCAGGTGCCGGGGCCGCTGCCGTCCCGCTCTGAAGCGCGGTCGCGTGGAGGGCCAGGGGCTCCAGGAACCGTGCGGCGAGCTCCTCACCCACGGTCCGGCCGGTGGCGGCCTGGATGACCTCCCCCAGCAACAGGTAGTTCGTGTTCGAGTAGAACCAGCCCTGACCGGGCGGGAACACCGGCTTGCCCACGAAGGGCAACAGCGCCGCCGGTTGCCACGGCGTACGCGTCGACGAGCCCAGGCGGATCAGCAGCTTCTCGTTGCCCAGGTAGTCGGCCAGACCGCTCGTATGGGCCAGCAGCTCTCGCACGGTGATGGCGCCCGCCCCCGGATACGACGGCACCCAGCGGCTGAGCGGATCGTCGAGGTGGAGGATGCCCGTCTCGGCCAGGCGCACGACCTCCGCGCCGATGAACGTCTTGGTGATGCTGCCCACGTCGAACACATCGGCCGTGGTCATGGCGCGCCCGGCCGCCACATCGGCGAGGCCGGCCGCGCCGCTCCACGAGCTGCCGTCCGACAGCAGGATCGTCGCCTGCACGCCGGGGACGTGCAAACGACTGACGGCCGCGGCGAGCTGGGCCTGCAGCCGGCCCGCGAGACCGGTGAGCTGCGGCAGGGGCCCGTCCGTCGACAGGCCGGCGGGCGCCACGGTCGGGGCGGGCGAAGCGGAAGGAGCGGCCGAGCGACCGGGTGCCGGTGTGCCGGTGGCGGCCGGTGTCGCGGTCAGCCCGGCAGACGCTTGCGCGGAGGCGGAGGCAGGGAGGCTGGCCGAGGGGACGGGCCCGAGCGAGGGCGTCGGGGCGGGGCTGCCGGCGCACGCGACCGACGTCAGCGCCAGGAGCACCAGGGCGGTGCCGCGCGCCCGGGCGTGGCGCCTCGCACCCCCGAGCGGTCCGGCCGCCGGCATCGAGCCTACCAGGGTTCGCCGGACGAACGGTCGTGGTCGGCGGCCGAGCGGCTCGGCCGACTGAGCACGCCCTCTGCCCGCGTCGCCTCGCTGGCGCCCGCCGCCGCCGCCTCCAGCAGGCCCCGGGTCCAGCCGTCGTCCGGGCCGGTCAGCTCCACGACGATGGCCCGCATCTCGCTGCCGTCGGTGTAGGCCCCGTGCGATACATCGGCCGGCCACAGCACGGCCTCGCCATGCATCACGCGCGCCCGCTCGTCGCCCACCTGGACGAAGCCACCCCCGCTCACGACGACGAAGAGACAGGTGTTGGGGTTGTCGTGGGGCGTGATCATGGCGTGGGTGTTGAAGGCCAGCTCGGCGACGCTCCCCCGGGCGTCCTGGTGGAGCACCTGGGCGGCGACCCCGGTGGTGCCCGGCGGCCCATCCGGGCGCCGGTGCCCGGGCCCGAAGCGGCGGATGTCCATGGCCGGCGCCGTGCGCCCCGGCCTACCGCCGCCGACGGCGGCGGCGCGTCCGGATCGTCGCCTCGGGGTGCTTGTAGCGGGCCTGGCTGAAGAAGCGGGCGCGGCGCAGCTGCTGGTTGTAGCCGGCGATCTCGGGCGGCCAGTGGCGGAAGCGGACCCACACGTAGCAGGCCACGCCGATCACGATCGTGACCAGCACGAACAGGAAGTACCACTGGAAGAGGGCCATGATCAGCAGCAGGCCGAACGTGCAGAAGCCCGTCCACAGCAGCCACTCCTGCATCGTGACCAGCGGCTCGAAGCGGTGGAGGGCCCGCGACCGCACGTTGTAGAGCACGACCTGGACGATGAGCAGCGCCGCGGAGGCCACCACGACCGGCCAGAACAGGTCGGGGAACTCGTGGTGGTTGAAGGGCAGGAGCAGGTAGTCCCAGGGCGCCAGGGTCACGCCGTATCGATCCCTTCCAGTCGGCCACGCGCCGGGACCTCCCCGCCGCTCCGGACGGGGAGGATAGCAGAGGGCCATTGCTATACTCGGAGCCCCGACCCCTCGGGTCCCAGCCAGCAGACGGAGGAGCCGAGTGCGTGCCCTGCTCTCGGTCGCCGACCGGGAGGGCCTGGTCCCCCTGGCCGCGGAGTTGCTGCGCCTGGGCGTCGAGGTCTTCGCCACCGATGGCACCCGCGAGGCGCTCGCCGCGGAAGGCGTGGAGGTCGCCTCGGTCGCCAGCCTGACCGATGTCCCGGCGCTGGCCGGGGGCCAGGTCAAGACCTTCCACCCCGCCATCTACGCCGGCATCCTGGCCCGCCGCGACCGTCCCGAACAGCTCGCCGAGCTGGCCGAGCACGGCATCGGGCTGATCGACCTGGTGGTCGTCAACATCGCGCCGTTCGCGCCGCAGGTGGGCCAGGAGCAGGTGGCCCTGGACGAGGCGGTGGAGCGGATCGAAGTGGGGGGGGCCGCTCTCCTGAGCGCGGCCGCCCGCAACTTCGCGGGGTCCACACCCGTCAGCAGCCCGCAGCACTACGACGCCGTGCTGGCCGACCTGCGGGAGCGGGGCCAGATCTCGCCGGAGCTGCGCCAGCGCCTGGCCGCGGACGCGTTCGCCACCGTGGCCGCGTACAACGCGGAGGTGGCCGCGTACCTCAACCAGATCAGCGGCATCCGCTTCCCCTCCCGCCTGACCCTGGTGCTGGAGAAGCTCGCCGATCTGCCGTACGGCGAGAACCCCCACCAGCGGGGCGCCATCTATCGCGAGACGAGCCATCGCGCCGGCGTGATCGTGGACGCGGTCCACCTCCAGGGCGGGCCGCCGACCTTCAATGACCTGCTGGACCAGGACGCGGCCCACCGCATCGTGTCCGACTTCACCGGCCCCACCGCGGTCATCGTCAAGCGCGCCAATCCCGTCGGCCTCGCCAGCAGCGACACGCTGGGCCAGGCCTACCAGCGGGCCTTCGACTGCGATCCGGTCAACGCCTTCGGCGCCACGCTGGGGGTGAACCGGACCGTGGACGAGGCGACGGCCCAGGCCATCGTGGACACGCCGTTCGAGGCCGTCGTGGCGCCCGGCTTCGCCGAAGCCGCCCTGGCCGTTCTGGCCGGCAAGTCGGACATGCAGCTCCTGCAGGTCCCCGCCACGCCGGCCGGCGGCAGGCCGGACTACGGCATGGCCAACCTGGACTTCGTCCGCGTGGGCGGCGGGCTGCTCGTGGAGACCCTGGACCGCGATGAGGACGACCGCTCCCTCTTCGAGGTCGTGACCCGCCGTCGCCCCACGCTGGAGGAGTTGACCGACCTCATGTTCGCCTGGCGCTGCGTGCGTCACGTGCGCAGCAACGCCGTCGTGGTGGCCCGCAACGCGGCCCTCGTGGGGGTCGGCGCGGGCCAGAGCAGCCGGCTCGTGGCGGTCGAGGTGGCCCTCCATCGGGCGGGCGAGCGGGCCAAGCTGAGCTGCCTGGCGTCGGACGGCTACTTCCCCTTCGCCGACGCGATCCAGCTGGCTGCCGAGCGCGGCGTGACGGCCATCGTCCAGCCCGGCGGCTCGCGGCGCGACGAGATGGCCGTCGAGATCGCCGACCGCCACCACATGGCCATGGTCTTCACCGGCCGTCGTCACTCGCGCCACTAGCCGCCCGCGTCCACCCGCCGCAGGAGGACCCCGTGCCCGAAGCCACCATGGAGTCGCGGATCGCCCTCGAGATGGTGCGCATCACCGAGTCGGCCGCCATCGACTCGGCCCGCTACATGGGCCGCGGCGACAACGTCGCCGCGGACCACGCCGCGACGGAGGCGATGCGGCGGACGATGGACGAGCTCGAGATGCGGGGCACGATCGTCATCGGCGAGGGCGAGCGCGACAAGGCACCCATGCTCTTCATCGGCGAGCTGGTCGGCCAGGGCCTGGCCGACCAGCCGGAGATCGACATCGCGGTCGACCCCCTCGAGGGCACCAACCTGGTCTCGCGCGGGCAGGCCAACGCCATCACGGTGCTGGCGGCGTCCGAGCGTGGGGGGCTGCTGCACGCTCCCGACACGTACCTGGAGAAACTCTGCGTGGGACCGGTGGTGGCCGGCCACGTGGACCTCACCGCGAGCCCGGCGGAGAACGTCGAACGCATCGCCGCGGCCCTGCGCCGCCGCCCCAACGACATCACGATCGTCATCCTGGACCGTCCCCGCCATGCCGATCTCATCGAGGAGGTACGGAGCGCCGGCGCGCGCATCAAGCTCATCACCGACGGCGACCTGTCGGCCGCCATCTCGTGCGCCGTCTCGGGCACCGGCGTCCACGCCGTGATGGGCATCGGTGGGGCGCCCGAGGGCGTCATCACGGCGGCCGCTCTGCGCTGCCTGGGCGGCGAGATGCAGGCGCGCTTCCGCTTCCGCAACGACGAGGAGCGCACCCGCGCCGCCCGCATGGGCCACACCGACGAGACCCGCATCCTCCACACGAGCGACCTCGCCCCCGGGGAGCACCTCGTCTTCAGCGCCACCGGAGTGACCGACGGGGACCTGCTCCACGGCGTGCGCTTCTTCGGCGGCGGCGCCCGTACGCACTCGCTGGTCATGGGCTACCAGACCAAGCAGGTCCGCTTCGTGGACACGGTCCACATGTTCGACCGCGAGCGCCCCCCCGCCGTCCGCCTGTAAGGCGCCGGGCCGTCTAAGCCGGCTGGACAGGAGCGCGGTAGCGGCGGACGCGATCGCGATTGCCGCAGCCGGCGGTGTCGCACCAGCGTCGAGAGCCGTTCCGCGAGACGTCCAGGAAGATCAGCCGGCAGTGCGGGTTGCCGCAGAAGCGAAGCCGCTCCCGCACGGCCATTAGCTGGATCAGCGGCAGCACCAGGTCGCCGATGAAGCCGTCCCAACCCTCACCGTCGGCCGCCAGGCCGCCGCCCGCATCGGCCACGAAACGAGTCGCCGCGAGGATCGCCAGGACCTCCGGGGTCCAGCCCGGCCCGCCGCCCGGGAGGGCTCGGACCATCTCGCGGATGGCGCCCAGGCGCGCCAGCTGCGGGGCGCTCGGGGTGGCAGCGGGAAGGGGCACGTGGTGACGGCCGAGGTAGTCGATGGCGTCCTCGGGGGCGACCAGGTGATCGTGGTCCCCGGCATCCAGAGTCACGCGCGCGAACCAGTGCCCGCCGGGACCGTGCCGCGTGTTGGCGACCCACAGCAGGTGGTCGATCGACGACCGGGGGACGAGACCCACGGCCAGCGGCTCGCGGGGGCCCATCCGGCTCACGGCCCGCCCTCAGCGGGACCAGGCGGGCGGGCTCGTCCAGACGGTGGCGACGTACACGTCGGGGGCGCCTCGATCCCCCACGGCGTAGAGCCTGGAGCGGGCCGCCGTGAGGCCCGTCAGCTCGCCGTCCGCGAACTCCACGCCGGCCGGCTGCTGCGTCCAGGTGAGTCCGTCCTTCGAGGTCCAGGCGACAGCGGCACCGTACTGGATGCCCTCGGTCGCCGTGCCGACGACGACGGCCCCGGGACCGCCGGCAAGAGCGGCGTACATGCGCACCTGGATGCCGACCGAGCCGTGGTAGGCGGTGACCGTGCCGCGCTTCCACACCGCCCCCGTGGACGACGTCCAGACCACGCCCTGGTCGCCCGAGAGGTCCTCGCCCGCGGCGACGAGCCCGATGCCGGGGACGCTGGCGACCGTGCGCATGCGGGCGCCGGTGAAGGTCGGGCTGGCCGCCACGCGGCGCCAGTGCAGGCCGTCAGCCGACGTCCAGACGACGGCCGGCCCCGGCGCGTCGGCCGGCCCGGCGGTGCCCACGGCGACGAGGCCAGGTCCGCCGGCCGTCACGGCCGCCGGCCGTGCGTCAGCGAAGGCGTCGCTGTCGGGTGCCCGCTGCCAGGTCAGCCCGTCCGACGAGAGCCAGAAGGCCGCCCGGCCGCTGCCGAACTCGGTGCCCTCGTAGCCGGCGATGACGAAGCCGCCGTTCCAGGACGCGACCGCGGTGAGCCGGAGGGGACTCGCGGCGAACGCCTCGTGGGACGCGGTCTGCTGCCAGGTGACGCCGTCTGCGGAGCTCCACGCGGTGCCGCCCTGCCCGTCCAGACCCACGGCGACGTAGCGCGAGGCGTCGGCCGCGACCGCCTGCAGGACCGAGTCCTCGGCGAGCTGTCCATCGAGCGACCACGTGCTGCCGTCGGTCGAATGCCACGCCTCGCCGTGGAAGCCCTGGAAGATCCAGCCCACGGCCACGAGCCCGCCGGGCCCGCTGGCGACCCCGGTCATCGTCGTGTCCACGGCGGGGTGGCAGGGCGCACACATCGTGACCGGGTTGCCGTAGGCATCGACGTGCACGGTCATGAAGCCGAACGGCTGCTCGATCGCGGCAGGCTGGATCCTCGTCCAGAGGTTCGGATCCGACGCAGCCTGCGGGCTCGCGCTCGCCGCGACCCCCGTGGTCGGCGTGGAGGGCGGGGTGGCCGGCGCAGCGCCCTGGCACGCCGCGAGCGCGAGCAGGGCCGCTGCGGCGCCGATGCGACTGCGTCGCCGGGTCAGCATCCGGGCAGCGTATCGGCACCCCTTGTCATTTGTCAAATCACTTCATGGTCATTACATCCAGGGCCCCGCCTCGGGTTCAGGCTCAGGGGCTCAGGCTCCGCCACCGGCGCCGCTCAGCAGGTCGATCCGGAGCCAGCGCACGATCGTGATCCCATCGAACGGGAAACGGAAGCCGATGGCATACGAGCCGGCGCGCCAGGCGGCCTCGGCGGGCGAGGGCGAGGGCGAGTCCGTCGCGCCGGCGCTCCGGGCAGTCGCCAGGCCGTGGAGGCCAGGCGAGGGTGAGCCGTCGGCGGGATGGGCGGCGGCATCGGCGGGCGGTCCATACAGCAACGCCGGGTCCGTGTCGTTGAGCGCGCCGGGAAGCAGCTGCGGCGGCCCGAGGTCGGTGGCCGACGCGACGCCGCCGACCATCGTGACCGACTGGACGTCCACGAGCGTGGCCCCGCTGTCACCGTTCGCCACGACCGCCCCGGGCGCCGGTGTCGAGCCGGCGACGGGTCGCGCAGCGCAGACCCCCAGACCCACGACGTGGCTCGAGAAGATCGGGAGAGGCGTGAGCCGCGGGTCGAGCGGTCCCGTCGCGACCAGCCCCTGGACGGCGATCCAGCTGCGGACCTCGCGATCCGCCGAGCGCTCGGTGGTGACGACCTGTTCGGTCTCGTCGGCGAGGCACGCCATGGCGTTGGGGTCGCCCGGCGGGGCCGACGGTCCGGCGGACGGGCCGCCCGCGCCCCGACTCGGCTCCGCGGTCGCCCTGCGGGCCGCGGCACTCGCGCCGCCGTCCGGTCCGGGGCCGCCGAGCGACCACGGCTTGACCACGGCCAGCGCCAGGGCCACGACGATGGCGGCGGCGAGGATGGACGCCCGGCGGGGGCCGCCGGCCGGAGTCGCGACGGGTGCGGTGGATGGTCGCTGGTCCATCGGCCGGCCGTCAGAGTCGAGGTGTGTCCGGGTCGCCGCCGTCGGGCGGCCTCGTCAGATCTCGCCCAGGTAGGCCCGGCGGACGTCCGGGTTGGCGGCCAGCTTCTCGGCCGTGTCGGCCAGGATCACCCGCCCCGTCTGGAGCACGTAGCCGCGCTGGGCCACGTGGAGGGCCTGCAGGGCATTCTGCTCCACGAGCAGGATCGTCGTGCCGCGCGAGTTGATCTCCGTGATGATCTCGAAGATCTCCTGCACGAGGATCGGCGACAGGCCCAGCGATGGCTCGTCGAGCAGCAGGACGGAGGGCTTGCTCATGAGCGCACGACCGACGGCGAGCATCTGCTGCTCGCCGCCGGAGAGGGAGCCGCCGCGCTGGCTCGATCGCTCGCGCAGCCGGGGGAACAGCGTGTAGACGTGCTCGATGCCCTCCTGGGCCTCGGCGTGGGTGCGCGTGAAGGCGCCCATCTGGAGGTTCTCCAGGACGGTCAGCCGGGAGAAGATGCGCCGGCCCTCGGGCGCGTGGCCGATGCCGGCCCTGACGAGCTCGTGGGCGGCCTTCTGGGTGATGTCCTTGCTGTGCAGCAGGACCTTGCCCTGGCGGGCGTGGAGGAGGCCGGAGATCGTCTTGAGGATGGTCGTCTTGCCCGCCCCGTTGGCCCCGATGAGGGTCACGATCTCGCCGCGGCGCACTTCCAGCGAGACGCCCTGCAGGGCGTGGATGCGGCCGTAGTAGGTGTGGATCCCCTGCAGCTCCAGGACGAGCTCGTCCGGCGATCCGGCGGCGACGGGCGTCGTGTCGGCGGTCGTCATTCCGGCGGCTTCCCCAGGTACGCCTCGATGACCTTGGGATTGGTGCGGATCTCGGCCGGCGTGCCCACGGCGATCAGTTCGCCGTGGTCGAGGACGAAGATCCGGTCGCTGATGCCCATGACGACCCGCATGTCGTGCTCGATGAGGAGGACGGAGAGACCCAGGTCCGTCCGCAGGCGGTTGATGAGCGTCATCATGTCGGCCGTCTCGCGCGGGTTCATGCCGGCGGTCGGCTCGTCCAGGAGCAGCAACGTGGGGTCGCTGCCCAGCGCGCGAGCGACCTCCAGCCGGCGCTGGTCGCCGTAGGGCATGTTGCGGGCCACGACGTCGCCGCTGCCGGCCAGACCGACGAGGGCCAGCAGTTCCTCTGCCCGGGCCGCCGCGCGGACCTCCTCGGCCCGGGCACGGGGCGTGCTGAGCAGGGCGTCCAGCGCGTTGGCATGGAGCTTGGTGTGCATCCCCACGAGGACGTTCTCCAGCGCCGTCATGTTGGCGAACAGCCGGATGTTCTGGAAGGTCCGGCCGATCCCGGCATGGACCATCTCGTTGGGCTTGGCGCTGCGGAAGATGCCCGCCTGGGTGAGCAGCGCGACGTACCGCCGGGGCCGGATGATGGCCGCCAGGAACATGGCCGCCAGGCCGAACAGCGCGATCGCCCCGCCCAGGGCGGCCACCGCGGGGGTGCCCGTGACGGCGAAGAGCAGGGCCGTCAGCACGGCGATCACGACGGCCGGGGTGAACCACACGACCGGCTCCAGCCACGCCCGCACGGGGCGACCGATGAGGCTCTGGCCGCCGATGCGGACGTGGCCCGAAGTGGGATCCAGGATGCCCACGATGACGTTGAAGAAGGTGGTCTTCCCCGCGCCGTTGGGGCCGATGAGGCTGACGATCGAACCCCGCACGATCTCCAGGTCCACGTCGCGCACGGCCACCAGGCCGCCGAAGCGCTTGGTGACCTTCTGCGCCTGCAGGATGTAGTCGGGCGGCGCGGCGGCGCTCACGGCGGCGGTCATCAGTCGCCCAGCGCTGCGGTCGGCGGCGGGACGTCGGCGACGTCCTCGCTCACCTGGTGCAGCTCCCGCTGGCGCCGGCGGCTGGGGAACAGGCCCTCGGGCCGCAGCAGCATCATGGCCACCAGCGCCAGGCCGTAGAGCAGGAACTGGTACTGCACGAAGTCGATGGTGTCCAGGAAAGGCACCTGCACCTGCTGGAAGAACTGGTTGAGGCCCTTGAGGACCACGCTCTGGATCTCGTAGAGCGTGAAGGCGCCGATGGCGACGCCCCAGGCGTTGCCCATCCCGCCCAGGACGACCATGGCCAGGACGGTGAAGGAGACGGCGAAGCCGAACTGGTCGGGGCTGACGATGCCGAGCTTGGAGGCGTTGAACACGCCGGCCAGGCCGGCCGTGGAGGCGCCGAGGGCGAAGGCGAGGAGCTTGGTCGTCACGGTGTTGACGCCGGAGCTGGCGGCTGCCAGCTCGTCCTCGCGGACCGCCATCCAGGCCCGGCCGAGGCGCGACCCCTGGAGCCGGTACACGAACACCATCACCACGGCCAGGATGGCCACCATCGTGACGTAGAACGGCACGGGGTCGCTGAAGTTGAACTGGAGGAACGGCAGGGCCGGCTGGGCGACGCCGCCGATGCCGTTGGTGCCACGCGTGTACGTGTCGGCGTTGAGGAAGACGGCCGGCACGATCTCGCCGAAGCCCAGGGTCACGATGGCCAGGTAGTCGCCGCGCAGCCGCAGCGTCGGGGCGCCCAGCAGGATGCCGAAGGTGGCGGCGGCGAAGGCGCCCACCAGGAGCATCGGCCAGAACGGGACGTGCAGGCCGGTGAACGACGACGCCCCGAACGCATAGGTGTACGAGCCGATGGCGAAGAAGGCGGCATAACCCAGGTCGAGCAGGCCGGCCAGGCCGACCACGATGTTCAGGCCCAGGGCCAGCAGGATGAACACGCCCGAGTTGGCGAAGCCGCCGATCCACAGGCTCTGCGCCTGGAAGGTGCTGAACGGTGGCACCAGGACGATGAAGGGCAGCAGCGCCCCAACGAGCGCCCAACCGACGAGGACGGAGATCGAGCGATGGGCGCGGATGAGCGCGACCAGGCCCCCGCTCGAACCGTTCCTCACGGCTGGCGGGGCGCTCATGCCCGCTCTCCGAGGGCCTGGCCCAGGATGCCACTGGGCCGGAAGACCAGGACCAGGATGAGGACCGTGAAGACGGCCACCTCGGACCAGCGCGCCAGCCCGACCTGCGCCGCGAAGACCTCGATGAAGGCGATGACGAAGCCGCCGATGGCGGCCCCGGTCGTATTGCCGATGCCGCCCAGGACGGCGGCGGTGAAGGCCTTGAGGCCGGCGAAGAAGCCCAGGTTGTACTGGATGCTGCCGAAGTACTGACCCTGGATCACGCCGGCCGACCCGGCCAGCGCGGCGGCGATGAAGAACGTGATGGCGATCGTCTGGTTGATGTCCACGCCCATCAGCTCGGCCGCTTCGCGGTCCTGCGCCGTCGACCGCATGGCGCGACCGAGGCGGGTGCGGCTGATGAACAGCTGGAGGGCCACCATCAGGACGATGGCCACGACGACCATGAAGATGTTGAGGGCGCCGATGCTGCCGCCGAGGATCTCGAACTTGGTCTTGGGGAAGATCTGCGGCACGCTGATCGGCGAGGTCGAGAAGATCGCCTGGATGATGTTCTGCAGGATGAACGACACACCGATGGCGGTGATCAGCGGCGCCAGGCGGGGCGCATGGCGCAGCGGCCTGTAGGCGAAGCGCTCGATGATCACGCCGATGCAGCCCATGAACACCATCGTGGCCAGGACCACGATGACGAGGACGGCGGTCAGCTGCAGGGGGTTGTCGATGGGCCTGTCCGCCAGGCCCAGCGGCACGGTGATGATCCACATGGAGAGGAAGGCGCTGACCATGAACACGTCGCCGTGGGCGAAGTTGATCAGCTCGATGATGCCGTACACCATCGTGTAGCCCAGGGCCACCAGCGCGTAGATGGCGCCCAGGGTCAGGAAGTTCTCGAACTGCTGGATACCCAGGATGGCGAAGGCGACGACCAGCGCGCCGATCACGACCGCAGCGGGTCGCAGGACTCGCATCGGGTCTTGTCTCATGGCCCTCGCACCGCTAGACCAGGGGCAAGTTACGAACAGGCCGGGGAGCGTCGCGCTCCCCGGCCTGTTGCTGCTCGCGTGTTACGCGTTCGGGTCCGTGAACGCTTGCTGCTTCACGTAGACCCAGTCGCCCTTGCCGCCGTCAAGCGTCAGGTCGGTCTTGTAGAAGGACATGTAGGGGGTCGTGATGTCGCCGTTCTTGTCGAAGCTGATCGACCCGACGACGGTGTCGAACTTGTTGCCAGCAGCCGTTGCCTGGGCGCGAACCGCCTCACGCATGGCCGCTGGATCGGTCGTCCCGGCCGTCACGGCGGCCTTGATGCCGGCGATGATCACCTGGGCGCAGGCGTAGGCGGCGGCGCTGTAGGCGCCGGGGGCCGAGCCGAACTCCGTGGTGTAGTCGGCCACGAACGTCGAGCCGCTCGGCAGGTCGTGGATGCCCGCGACCGTGCCGAAGACGTCATGGGCGGCCGAGCCGGCGACCGTGATCGTCGCGCCGGTGGTGCCGCCGGGGCCCAGGTCGGCCACGCCGTCGGGGCCCATGAAGGGGATGGTCTCGAAGCCGGCGACCGTGCGGCCCTGCTTGAGGGCCAGGCCCATGCCGGTCGGGGTCGTGCCCGCGAGGTAAACGGCCTGCGGATGGGCCGCCGCCGCCGCGGTGAAGAGCGGGGTGTAGTCAGTGGTGGACTTGGGGGCGCTGTCACGCTTGGTGACGGTGCCGCCGTCCTTCTTGAACTCAGCGGCGAACGAGTCGCCGACGCCCACGCCGAACGTCTCGGTGTCGTCGAGGATGTAGACCGAGGTGGCCTTGAGGTCGTTGTAGACGTAGTCCGCGCCCGCCGGGCCCTGGATGCTGTCAGGTGCCGCGGTGCGGATGTAGTTGATCTTGTTGGGGTTGGTCGGCCGATACTGTGCCGAGTCCGGCGGGTAGGTCAGGCCGGTGTTGGTGTTGGCCGGGCTGCACTGCAGCAGGCCGCCGGCGTTGCTGATGGGGATCTCGGCCTGCGCCACGCTGGAGTTGAACGGTCCGACGACGCCCATGACGGTCGTGTCGGCGACCAGCGTGTGCATGTTGGTGGCGCCCTGCTGCGGGTCGTGCGCGCCGTTCACGGCGTCGTCCTCGACCTCGATGGCCAGGGTGTAGCCCGGGATGTCGCCCTTGGCGTTCTCCTGCTTGATGGCGAGCTTGACGCCGTTGGCGGTGGGCTGACCGTTGGCCGTCTCCGCGCCACTCATCGGCAGCTCCGTGCCGATCGTGATGGTCTTGCCTCCACCACCTCCACCGGACGCGCTGCCGGTGTTGGAGCAGGCGGCGAACACGAGCACGGTCGTGATCGCCAGCGCGCCGAACTTGGCGGGCCTCATATCCACAGTTCCTCCTCATTCCCCGCCCGCCTGACTGGCGAGCGCTGCCGGTCCGACCGCGCGTCCCTGCCCGAAGCCGTCCCGTGATCGACGACCGCCACCGCCGGCCCGCCTCTCGTCCCCTTCCAGACCATCAAGTGGTCCGAGAGAAACCGGGGTCCGGGGGTGTCGTGCGGCCGCCCTCCACGGGCCGACTCCAGCGGCGAGCGTGGGTCGCCGTCAAGACTGGTGCGTAATGATAGGGCCCGAAAGGGCGAATGCAAGCCTTCTCCGACCGGTATCCGGAGCCTGGTCAGGCGTCCGCCGACCACTCCAGGGTGGCCGGATCCCAACTCGCGATGGCCCGCGCGGCCAACGGACCCTCGACCGCCGCCCGCTCGGCCAGGGCGCGCGCCACGGTCGTCGGCCAGCCGGGCGGGACGAGGCGGGGCGCGAGGTCGGCCAGCGGCGCCAGCACGAACACCCGCTCCCGGGCAGCGGCATGCGGCACGTCCAGCCACTGCACGCCGGATCGAGCCGGATCGCCGCTCCTGGCGGCCGCGGCCCGCGGGACATGCACGCGGTGGCGGCCGAAGACGAGCAGGTCCAGGTCGATGGCGCGCGGCCCCCAGCGCCGGCCGGGACGCCGGCCCAGCGCCCGCTCGAGGCCCTTGAGGGCCACCACGAGGGCCAGCGCCCCGGTCTCGGCGGACGGGCCACGGGGCACCTCAAGGGCCACGACCGCATTGTGGAAGTCGGGCTGCGCGGCGACCCCCACGGGGGTCGAGAGGTACAGCCTGGATACGCCGCGCAGGCGCACCCCGGGCAGGGCCGCCAGGGCCCGTACCGCCAGCGCCAAGGTCGCCCTGGCCGGCCCGAGGTTGGCCCCCAGGCCGATGTAGGCCCGAACCGAACCCGAACGCGTCTGCGTCATCTCCTCGTGGGCTCCGCCTCGTAGACTCGGGCGGTGGGTGCCGCGACGGTCATCATCCTCCACCCGCGGCCCCCCGCCGCGGCCGGGCCCCTGACCGCCGTCCTGGTCGAGGCGCGCGACCGGCTCGTGGCGCACCACACGAAGCTGTTCCGACGTGCCGGGGCCGCCGGGGTCAGGATCATGCGGGAGCCGGCCACCAGCTTCGGCAGCGCCCTTCGTGGCCTCGCCGCCGAGGTCGGCGCCGTCCCGCCCGCGCCGGCGGGGCTGGTCGTCCTGGGTGCCGGCGCGGTGCCCCTGCTGGGCCTCGCCGACGCCCGGCGCCTCGTCGCAGTGGCCGCCAGTGGCGAGCGGCGGGCCCTGACCAACAACCGTTACTCCTCCGACGTGTGCGCCGTGGGTGACGCGCGGGTGCTCCGCGGCCTGCCGGCGCTGCCCGGCGACAACGCCCTGCCACGATGGCTGGTTGAACGGGCCGGCGTCCCGGTCGCCGAGCTGCCCGGCCGCGACCGGCTCGCCCTGGACCTGGATACGCCCCTCGACCTGGCCGTCCTGGCCCTCGCGCGGAGCACCCGACCGGACCTGCGCCGGCTCGCCTCCACCGCCCACCTCCAGGTGCCGCGCCTGGCGGAGGTGCGCGCCGTGCTCGCCGATCCCCGCCGGGAGCTGCTGGTCTTCGGGCGCGCCTCGTCCCGCGGCCTGGCGTTCCTCGAGCGCCACGGGCGCTGCCGCGTGCGCTTCCTGGCCGAGGAGCGGGGCCTGCGGGCCTCGAGCGCGCTGGCCAGGCGGCCGGTCCCGCACGGCCCCGCCCGGCCGCCGCGAGCCACCCTGGGACGCCTGCTCGAGGCGCGCGGCGGCCCAGACGCACTGGCCACGACGGTGGCCGAGCTGGCCGATGGCGCGATCCTGGACAGCCGCGTCCTGCTGGCCGACCGGCTGGGGGCCGATGAGGCCCGCTGGCCGTCGCCCGAGGACCGCTATGCGAGCGACCTTCTGCGGCCGGAGGAGGTGCGGGATCCGTGGCTGCGCGCCCTGACCGCCTCGGCCGCGCGGGCGGGCATCCCCATCCTCCTGGGCGGCCACACGCTGGTGGGGCCAGGCCTGGCCGTACTGGCCGGAGGCCGTCGGGCCCCGCTCGAGGCGGGCGGACCAGCCCGCGGTCACGGCGGGCCACGATAGAATGCCAGCGCGGGCAGCACGCCGGATCGACCGTGCCTGCGGTCGTTGGCGCCCGGCCCGATGTGTCGACGTGACCGCAACCGCGAGGACCCGTGACGCAGCTCTGGTACGTGCTCGGTTTCGCCTTCGCCGGCGTCAGCTTCGTCTTCCTGACGATCGGGGCGTCGTGGCTTCTCAGCCACCGCAGCAAGGGTGATCGCCACAAGGGCCTGCCGTACGAGTCGGGCATCGACACGTTCGGCGACACGTGGGGCCGCTTCGGGCTCTCGTTCTACATCTACGCCCTGCTCTTCGTGGCCTTCGACATCGAGGTCGTCTTCATCTACCTGTGGGCGCTCGTCTTCCGTGACGTGCTGCTGGGCGGTTTCGTCAGCATGCTGACGTTCGTCGCCATCCTCCTGGTGGGCCTGGGCTACGCCTGGCGCAAGGGCGTGCTGACGTGGAAGTGAACACGCCGCGCGACCTGCCGGCCCCCGTCGAGGAGCCCGACGGGAGCGTCGATCGACCGCTCGTGGTGGCCAACACGCTGTGGTCGGCCGTCGATCCGGCGGCCTATGACGGCGGCCGTCCGCCGACCATCACCCACCTGCGGGAGCTGGAGCTGCACGGCGACAAGACCGACAACGCCCGCTTCACCGGGGCCCTGGAGATCATCCCCACCAAGGCCGACTACGTCCTGGACCTGATCCGTGCCAACAGTCTGTGGCCGCTCCTGTCGGGGCTGGCCTGCTGCGCCATGGAGATGATGTCGGCCGCGACGAGCAAGAACGACATGGACCGCTTCGGCATGTTCCCCTTCCGGGCCAGTCCGCGCCAGGCCGACGTGCTCATCGTGGCCGGCACCCTGACGACCAAGATGGCGGGCCCGCTGGTGCGCCTGTGGGAGGAGATGCCGGAGCCCAAGTGGTGCGTCGCGATGGGCGACTGCACCTGTTCCGGCGGCCGCTACAAGCGCTCCTACGCCACGGTCCAGGGCATCGATCGCGTCCTGCCCGTGGACGTCTACGTGCCCGGCTGCCCGCCCCGCCCGGAGGGCCTCATCTACGGCATGCTCAAACTCCAGCAGCTGATCATGGCCCGACGAGGCCACTGGCCCGAGCGCCAGGTGGGCCCCAGCGTGCCGGCGGGCGTGTAGGCCGGCCGGGGAGCCTTCGAGCTGGACAGGGCCCTGGCGCGCCGCCTCGAGACCGCGCTATCCGGGCGCCTGCGCGCGCCCGCCGGGGGCCGCGGCGACACGACCGAGATCCTGGTCGACGTGGCGCACGTGGCCGACGTGATGCGCACCCTCCACGACGACCCCGGCCTGCGCTTCGAGCTGCTGGCCGACCTCTGCGGCGTGGACACGGGCACGGCCATGGAGGTCGTCTACCACCTCTGGTCGGCCGGCACGCGCGACTGGCTGCGCGTCGTCGCGACCGGCCTGTCGCGCGAGGATCCCCGCGCTCCGTCGGTCACCTTCCTGTGGCGTGGCGCCGAATGGGCCGAGCGCGAGGCGTACGACATGTTCGGCATCGTCTTCGAGGGCAACCGCGACCTGCGCCGCATCTACATGCCGCCCGACTATCGCAGCTTCCCCCTCCGCAAGGACTTCCTCCTGCCCGACGACGCCAGCCGCTCGCCGGGCGAAGGCGTGCGCCCGATGGAGGCGGCGCCCGAGCCGGCCGTCCTGGCGGGCACCCCGGCCGACGTGCGCCGCGCGCGCGAGGCGTCGCGATGACCTCGCCCGAGACGAAGGTCCGCTCGCTCGACGACCCGTCGGTCTTCGTCGATACCCCGGCCACCATCTACGACGCCATCCCGCCGTATCCGCCACGCACCGAACGAGAGGCCGAGTTCTACACCCTGCGCGAAGGGGAGATGCTCATCAACATCGGGCCGCAGCACCCCTCCACGCACGGCGTACTGCGCGTCGTCCTCAAGATCGACGGCGAACGGATCGTGGACCTGGACCCCGTGCTGGGCTACCTCCACCGCGGCGTGGAGAAGATCTGCGAGAACAGCGACTGGCACATGGTCATCAGCCACTGCGACCCCCTCGAGTACATCGCCTCGATGTTCAGCGAGTACGTGCCGGTCCTGGCTGCGGAGAAGCTGCTCGACGTGACGGTGCCCCGCCGGGCCGAGTACATCCGCGTCCTGGCCTGCGAGCTGAACCGCATCTCCAGCCACGCCCTGTTCATGGGCTGGCTGGCCCTGGACCTGGGGGGCATCACGCCGATCCTGTACGGCTTCCTGGAGCGCGACGAGATCGTCGAGATGCTGGCTGCCCTGACCGGCCAGCGCCTGCTCTTCAACTACATGCGCATCGGCGGCGTGAACGGCGACCTGAACCACGAGTTCATGAGCCGCCTGGGCGACTGGATGAGCCATGCCCTGCGCCACATCGAAGACAGCATGACGCTCATCAACAGCAACGAGATCTTCGTCGGCCGGACTCGCGGGCTGGGTCGCATCGACCGCCAGACCGCGCTGCGCATGTGCCTCAGCGGCCCACCCCTGCGCGCCACGGGCATCCCCTACGACGTGCGCCGGGCACATCCCTACTCGGTCTACCCGGAGCTGGAATTCGAGATCCCGACCCGCGAGGAGGGCGACTCGTACGCCCGCTACCTGCTCCACCTCGACGAGATCAAGCAGAGCATCCACATCATCGACCAGGTGCTCCACCGCCTCCCCGACGGGCCCGTCATGGCCAAGCTGCCACGCCTGCTGCGGCCGCGGCCCGGCCGCGCCTGGGCCGCCATCGAGAGTCCGCGCGGCCAGTACGGCGTCTATGCCATGAGTGACGGCACGGACCAGCCGTTCCGGCTGCGCATCCACGACCCCTCGTTCTTCAACCTGCAAGCGGTCGGGCTGCTGACGCCGGGGCACCTCATCGCCGACATCATGGCCATCATGGCCAGCCTGGACCCGATCATGGGCGGCGTCGACAAGTGACCATCGTCTCGCGGCCGTGGCAGCGCCTCTCGCCGGCCGGCCGCGTGCTGCTGCCGCTCGCGGCCGTGGCCGGCGGCCTCGGCGTGGTGTTCCTCGGCGGCGTCTCCAGCGGCATCCTGCCCAACCTGTGGAGCTGGGTCTACGAGGCGCTCAACGACAACGTGCCACTGCTGCGCTTCATCGTCGCCGCCACCGCCGTGCTCCTCTTCACCGTGCCCACGGCCTTCGTGATCATCTTCCTGGAGATGAAGGTCATCGCCCTGCAGAACCTGCGGCTGGGACCCAATCGCCAGGGGCCGTGGGGCGTCCTGGCCTCCACGCTGCATGGCTTCAAGGTGCTGGCCAAGGAGGACTTCACCCCGACCGGGGCGGACGTGCCGGTCTTCACCCTCGCCCCGGTGGTCGTCTACCTCGCCTCGGTCATGAGCTTCCTGGTCATCCCCTTCGCGCCCGGGCTCTTCGCCCAGGACATGAACCTGGCCCTGCTCTACTTCTTCGCCGTGGGCGGCCTGGGGGTGGTCGGCCTGATGATGGCCGGCTGGTCCAGCTTCAACAAGTACTCCCTGCTGGGGGCGTTGCGGGCGGCGGCCCAGATCATCAGCTACGAGATCCCCCTGACCCTCTCGGTGGTCGGCGTGATCCTGCTGGCCGGCACCCTGAGCCTCAACACGATCGTGCACCAGCAGGCCGGTACCTTCCTGGACTGGTACGTCTTCCGCCAGCCGCTGGCCTTCGTCATCTTCTTCATCGCCGCCACCGCCGAGGGCAACCGCACGCCCTTCGACCTGACCGAAGCCGACAGCGAGATCGTGGCCGGCTTCGCCACCGAGTACAGCGGCATGCGCTTCGGCTTCTTCTTCTTCGCCGAGTACGTCAACGTCTTCATCCTCTCGGCCCTCACGGTGACGCTCTTCCTGGGCGGCTGGAATGCGCCGCTCGACCTGACCCCGGTGTGGCAGGCGCTGGGGGCGCATCCCGGAGCCATCGACCTGAGCGGCCTGGGCGTTGGCCTGCTGATCGCCGTCCTCGTGGTGCCGCCCATCCTGACCGTGCTGCTGGCGCTGCCCTTCTGGATGCTCTTCACCCGGCTGCGCTTCTGGCAGGCCCTCGTCATCGGCTTCCTGTGCTTCAACGCCCTCGCCGGGGCGGCCGTCCTCATCTGGGCCGCCTTCAGCTTCGACGCGGTGATGGGCCTGCTGTGGTTCCTCGGCAAGACCTACGTCTTCGTCGTCATCTTCGTGTGGATGCGGGCCACCCTGCCGCGCGTCCGCATCGACCAGCTCATGGGCTTCGCCTGGAAGTGGCTCCTGCCCGCCTCGCTGGCCAACCTGTTCGTGACGGCCCTGGCCGTCCTGATCATCGCCCAGGTGCGCGGGTGAGCTTCGTGCCCGGCCTCGGGATCCTCAAGGGCCTGGCCCTTACCTTCCGTAACATGCTGCGCCTCAAGCCCACGGTGCAGTATCCGGAAGAGGTCTACCCGGTGGCCCCGCGCCACCGCGGCCGCCTGCTGCTGCTGTACGACGAGGCCGGGGCGCTCAAGTGCGAGACCTGCTTCCAGTGTGCCCAGGCGTGCCCCATCGAATGCATCGACATGGGCGGCGTGGACACGCGCGACCGCTACCACGTCCACTGGGGGCCCGCCGAGCAGTACGGCGAGCGGCGCGAGGAGTCGGCCCTGCGGCGCTCCGGCCGGCCGGTCCCCGACCCCGCCGCGACCCCCTTCGAGCCCATCGACACGGCGGCCCTCGACGCGATCCTGGCCGATGAGGCCTACGACCCGCGCCACATGCTGGCCATCCTGGGCCGCACCCAGGCGGCCTACGGCCATCTGCCGGTGGCGGCCTTGAAGCACATCAGCCATGCCACCGGGGCCTGGTACGCGGAGGTCTACGGCACGGCGACCTTCTACGACGAGCTGCGCATGGCGCCGGCCGGCGGTCACGTCCTGGCCGTCTGCCGCTGCCCTGGTTGCACGTTCCGCGGCGCCGGCCGCATCCTCGATGCTGCCCAGGCCGCGGCCTCGGTGACCATCGGCGGCACGAGCCCGGAGGGCGCCGTCCGGCTCGAGGCGGCCGCGTGCCATGGCGACTCCCCGGACGCCGTATACGTGACCCTGGACGGCGCCGTGCAGGCCGCGCCGACGGCCAAGGGCGTGGGCGACCTCGTCACGCGGCTGCGGGCCGGTCACGCCCCCGCAGGGCGCGCCTGAGATGGCCGCCCCGATCCTCCGCCAGCCGGCCGGCTGGCCGTCGCTGCTGCTGGCCCGGGCGGGCAGGCTTGACGCGAAGGCGGGCCTCCCCGAGGCGGAGAAGCTCGGCGCCTGGGCCGCCTGGAAGGCGGCCGTCCAGCAAGGCCCGGAGGCCGTGGTGAGGGCCGTGAGTGACGCCGGCCTGCGGGGCCGGGGCGGGGCCGGCTACCCCACCGCCGACAAGTGGCGCGCGGCCCGCGCCCAGCCCGCGCGCACGCGCTACGTCGTGGCCAACGGCTACGAGGCCGATCCCGGCGCCGTCGTGGACCGGACGCTGATGGAGGTCGACCCGCATGCGGTGCTGGAGGGCCTGGCCCTGGCCGCGTTCGCCGCCGGGGCAGCGGAGGCCTTCCTCGTCGTCCGCGCCGACGCGACCGCCGCGACGCAGCGGCTGACCGCGGCCCTCGAGGCTGCGCTGGCCGCCGGCTACCTGGGTGATGACGTGCTCGGCAGCGGCGTCACGGTGGACGTCCGGATCCGGCCCCTGGAGGGTGGCTTCGTGCTGGGCGAGGAGACGGTCCTCCTCAAGGCCCTCGAGGGCAAGCGCGGCGTGCCGGAGCAGCGGCCGCCGTACCCCGCCGAACGAGGCCTCTTCGGGGCGCCGACCGTGGTCAACAACGTGGCCACCCTGGCGAGCGTGCCATGGCTCCTCGTCAACGGGCCGGCCAGGTATCGCGCCATCGGCGATCCGGCCTTCCCCGGCACCGTCCTCGTCCAGCTCAGTGGCGCGGTGCGGCACCCGGGCGTGGTCGAGGTGCCCACCGGCACGCCCCTCGCCGCGGTCGTGGACCTGGCCGGCGGCGGCGCGACCGGCACCCTGAAGGCGGTGCTCGTGGGCGGCCCGTCCGGCGGGTTCCTGCCGCCCGACGCGCTCGACGCGCCCCTCACGCCGGCGGCCCTCGAGGCGGCCGGCGCGATCATGGGCTCCGGCTCGCTCGTGGTGCTCGACGAGCAGGCCTGCATCGTCGAGCTGGCCACGCTCATGGAGCGCTTCATGAACGACGAGTCGTGCGGCAAGTGCATCCCCTGCCGCATCGGCACGCGCCGGCTCACGGAGATCGGCGAGCGGTTCATGAGCGGCCGGCCGCGGCCGACCGACACCGGCCTCCTGCTGGACCTGGCGGCCGACGTCCGTGACGGCTCGCTGTGCGGACACGGGATCACGGCCCCCAACCCGCTCACATCGGGGATGCGATACTTCCGCGCGGAGTTCGACGAGCACATCGTGCGCGGCCGGTGCGCCGCCGGGGTGTGCAAGCCCCTGCGCGTGGCCGCCGGAGCCGCCCGATGAGCCCGTCCCCTCTCAGCCAAGGACCCGTCCGCGCATGACCGACCTGCTGCCTGCGCCGACCGCCGCCCCGGACTCGCTCGCCGATCGCCTGCTGGAGACCCAGGCGCCGCAGCGCCCCCAGGTCAGCCCGGCCATCACCATCGAGGTGGACGGCCGCCAGATCACCGGTCGCGCCGGCCAGACGATCCTGGAGGTCTGCCGCGACAACGGCATCGAGATCCCGACCCTGTGCTACGAACCCAAGCTGCCGGGCTTCGGGGCCTGCCGCATGTGCGTCGTGGAGCTGGCCGGTGAGGACCAGCCGCCGATCAGCTGCTCCCGCTCTGCCGAGGCGGGCATGGTCGTCCAGACGCAGACCGCCCGCATCCGCCAGCTGCGCAAGACGAACCTGGAGCTGATCTTCAGCGACCACAACGCGTACTGCCTGCCGCCGTGCCAGAACAAGTGCCCCAGCCACATCGACATCCCGGGTTTCCTGAAGGCCAACACGGAAGGCGACTTCGTCGAATCGGCCCGCATCTTCAAGCGCACCATCCCCTTCCCCAGCATCCTCGGCCGGGTCTGCCCGGCACCCTGCGAAGAGCACTGCCGGCGCGACGAGGTGGACGAGGCGATCGCCATCCGCGACAGCCACCGCTACGCCGGCGACCAAGTCCTCAAGGCCCTCGGCCGGGGCCAGAAGGCGCCCGTGCCGTTCGAGGTCCAGGCGCCCTCGGGCAAGCGGGTGGCGGTCATCGGCTCGGGCCCCGCGGGCGCGTCCGCGGCCTACTACCTGGCCATCGCCGGCCACGAGGTGACGATCTTCGAGCGCGATCCGGCACCCGGCGGGATGCTGCGCTACGGCATCCCCCAGTACCGGCTGCCCAAGGACGAGGTGCTGGCCGCCGAGTACCAGAGCCTCACGGACCTGGGCATCCGCATGGTCTGCGACCGCGCCCTTGGCCGCGACTTCACCATCGACGACCTGCAGAACCAGGGCTTCGACGCCGTCTGCGTGGCGATCGGCTGCTACGACACCAACAAGCTGGGCGTGCCGGGCGAGGACGCCCCCGATGTGCTCGACGGCCTGGAGTACCTGCGCATCGCGACGCTGGGCCTGCCGTACCCCGGTCACAAGGGCAAGCGCGTGGTCGTCGTCGGCGGCGGCTTCACCTCGATGGACTGTACGCGCACCTCGCTGCGACAGGGCGCCAGCGAGGTGACGCTGGTCTATCGCCGCGACATGAAGGAGATGTCGGCCGCCAACGAGGTCCACGAAGCCATCGAGGAAGGCGCGCGGGCCATCTTCCAGGCCGCCCCCGTCCGCGTCCTGTCCGACGCCAAGGGCAAGGTCACCGGCGTCGAGTTCATCCGCATGAAGCTCGGCGCGCCGGACGAGAAGGGCCGCCGCCGGCCGGAGCCGGTCGCGGGCACCGAGTTCACCATCCCCTGCGACCGCGTCCTGCTGGCCATCGGCCAGGGCCCCGACCTGACGTGGCTCGATCACGGTTCGGACGGCCTCGCCGCCTCGAAGCAGCGCCGCCTGCAGGCCGACGCGGTCACGTTCGCCACCGGCCGGCCGGGCGTGTTCGGCACCGGCGACGTGCGCGTCGGCGCGACGACCGTGGTCCAGGCGGTCGGCGAGGGCCGGCGGGCGGCCTACGCCATCGACGCGTACCTCAAGGGCCATGACCTGGAGGCGATCCGCACCCGCCAGACGCTGGCCGAGCCGCAGCCCGAGTTCCTGTCGATCGTGCCCTACACCGATGAGCGCAAGGAACCGCGGCTGCGCCTCAAGTCGATGGCGCCCGAGGTGCGCCGGCAGAGCTACATCGAGTACGAGATCCCCTACACCCAGCAGGAGGCGATGAGCGAGTCGGGGCGCTGCCTGCAGTGCACGTGCGAGGCCATCGGCTTCTGCGACCTGCGCCGCCAGGGCATCGAGTACGGCACCACCCTGCCGACCCTGGAACCGGCGCGCACCGGGTTGTCCTTCCGGTCGGTGACGGAGAACCGCTTCACCGGCCACAACCACGACTACATCCGCGACGACAGCCACGCCTTCATCCTGCGCGAGCCGTCGCGCTGCATCGACTGCGGCCGCTGCGCCAACGTGTGCAAGGAGGTCGTCGGCGCCGCCTGCTACGACTTCATGCGCACCGGCTTCGACACGCTCGTCACGACGCCGCTGGACATGAGCCTGAACACGACCCCGTGCGTGAGTTGCGGGCGCTGCGCCGAGACCTGCCCCACCGGCGCCCTGATGCCCAAGCCGCGGGTGCTGGAGCGCTACGACGTCGACGAGAGCCGCTGCATCCTGTGCGGCATCTGCGTCGACGCCTGCCCCTACGACGCGCTGCGCTGCGGGCCGGACTTCGAGCTGTCGCATGAGAGCCGGGCCGAGCCCTTGATCGACCTGCTGGCCATCAGCGCCATCGAGCACACCAGCGAGATCACCTACGTCCAGCGCGAGCGCGACTGGCTGACCCGCGCCCAGGCGTCCGGGCGCGCCGTCGACGCCGGCCGCCTCCTGCCGGTCCTGCCGGCCAGCGTGGCCGGGAACGGCCACGGGAACGGCCACGGGAACGGCCTGCGCGACGGCCACGCGTCCGACGGCTCCTAGGCCGCCATGCTGACCATCCCCTCGACGATCCCGCTGCTGGGCTGGACCTGGAACGACCTGCTGTTCCTGGTGCTCGCCGGTGGCCTGCTGGGCTCGGCCCTGATGGTCGTCCTGGGGCGCGACATCATCCGCTGCGGCCTCTGGATGATCGTGTGCTTCCTGTTCCTGGCCGGCCTCTACGTGCTGGTCGGCAACCCGCTCGTGGCCGGCGCGCAGGTGCTCGTCTACATCGGCGCCATCAGCGTGCTGATCCTGTTCGCCGTCATGCTGACCCAGTCCAAGGCCGGCCCGGCGCGCCTCGTCTTCCACCACCAGGCGTGGGCGGCCGCGCTCGCCGCGGTCGGCCTGGCCGTGGTCCTGGTCATCGTCGATGGCGCCACCAGCTGGCCGCTGGCCCAGCCGGACCGCCAGGGGACCGCCACGACCGACGTCGCGTCCAAGCTCTTCAGCGACTTCGTGCTGCCATTCGAGGTCGTCTCCGTCCTCCTGCTGGCGGCCGTCATCGGCGGCGTCTTCCTGGCCAAGCGCGATGACGCGCCCCGGTCGGACAGCGACGCATGAGCCACACCCTCGACGCCTACCTGGTCCTCTCGGCGCTCCTCTTCTGCATCGGCGTCTTCGGCTTCCTGGCCCGCCGCAACGCGATCTCCATGCTCATGTGCATCGAGCTGATGCTCAACGCGGTGAACCTGGCCATCCTGGCCTTCGGCGCGTTCGTGCCCTCGCTGCAGGGCAGCGCCGCCGTCATCGCCCTGCTGGTCATGGCCGTGGCGGCCGGCGAGGCGACCGTGGGCCTGGCCATCGTCATCGCCATCTATCGGAACCGGCGGACGCCGCTGGTCGACGAGTACGCCCAGATGCGCGACTGAGCAGTGATCACGCTGACGGTCCTGCTCCTGCTCCTGCCCGTGGCGGGCTTCGCCGTCACGGCCCTGATCGGGCGGCGGCTGGGGACGCGTTCGTGGGTGCCGGCCGTGGCCGCCGTCCTGGCCAGCTGGGCCCTGGCCATGGTCGTCGTCTACGGCCAGCTGAGCGGGGGCAACGGGGATGCCGGCCTGCAGGTCACGCTGTACCGCTGGATCCCGGCGGGAGCCTTCACCATCGACTTCAACCTGGCGGTGGACAACCTGACGGCGGCCCTGCTCATCGTCGTCACCACCGTGGGCATGCTGGTCCACGTCTACTCGATCGGGTACATGGCCCATGACCCCGGTCGCTGGCGGTTCTTCGCCTACCTCAACTTCTTCATGTTCAGCATGCTGCTGCTCGTCCTGGCGGCCAACTTCCTGCTGCTGTTCGCGGCCTGGGAGCTGGTGGGTCTCTCCAGCTACCTGCTGATCGGCTTCTGGTACCGCCGACGGAGTGCGGCCCTGGCGGCCAAGAAGGCGTTCCTGGTCAACCGCGTGGGCGACATCGGCTTCGCCCTCGGCATCATGGCCGTCTGGTCGACGGTCGGGACGCTGAACTTCAGCGACGTGTTCAACCTCCTGCCCGCCAAGCTGGCCAGCGGCGCCATCCAGCCGTGGGAGATGACGGGCATCGCCCTGCTGCTCTTCTGCGGCGCGGTGGGCAAGAGCGCCCAGTTCCCCCTGCACGTCTGGCTGCCCGACGCGATGGAGGGTCCCACGCCGGTGAGCGCCCTGATCCATGCCGCCACGATGGTCAACGCCGGCGTCTACTTCGTGGCCCGCGCCAACCCCATCTTCAGCCAGAGCGGGACCGCCATGGTCATCGTCGCCGCGATCGGCATCTTCACCGCCCTGCTGGCGGCGTCGATCGCCCTGACCCAGACCGACATCAAGCGCGTGCTGGCGTACTCCACCCTGAGCCAGCTGGGCTACATGTTCGCGGCCCTGGGCGTGGGCGCCTACGTGGCGGCCATCTTCCATCTGATGGCCCACGGCTTCTTCAAGGGCCTGCTCTTCCTGGACTCCGGCTCGGTCATCCACGGCGTGCATGACGAGCAGGACATGAACCGCATGGGCGGCCTGTGGCGCAAGCTGCCGGTGACCCACGCCACGATGCTGGTGGGCACCCTGGCCATCGCCGGCATCCCGCCGCTGGCCGGCTTCT
Source organism: Candidatus Sulfotelmatobacter sp. (assembly GCA_035622975.1). Taxonomy (GTDB): domain Bacteria; phylum Chloroflexota; class Limnocylindria; order Limnocylindrales; family CSP1-4; genus DASPUH01. Next base: position 5,238 of record DASPUH010000009.1, on the reverse strand, counting down.
TCAGCAAGGACGAGATCCTGGGCGAGAGCTTCAAGGCCGGCTTCCTGTGGGTCTGGATCGTGGGCATCGGGGTCGCCGGCCTGACCGCCTTCTACATGTTCCGGCTGATGGGCAAGACGTTCTACGGCCCCAGCCACGTGGACCCCGCCGTGGAGCCGCAGGTCCATGAGTCGCCGCGGTCGATGACCGTGCCGCTGGTGCTGCTGGCCATCCCCTCGGCCCTGCTCGGCCTGGGCCTGGGCCTGCCGTTCGGGGCTGGCGCCATCTCCAGCTGGCTCGATCCGGTGTTCGCCCACGCCGAGCAGACGCTGGGCCGGAGCCCCGAGTCGTTCAGCCTCTTCGGCCTGGACGGCGCGCTGATCCTGATCAGCGTCACGGTGGCGGCCGTGGGCACCATCGCCGGCATGCGGCTGTTCGGCTTCCACTGGCCGTTCACGACGCGGGAGACGGAGCCGCTGCCCGAGCGGGTGGCCGCGTTCACTGCGCGCCTCCGGCCGCTCTACACGGCGTCCTTCCACAAGTGGTGGTTCGACGACCTCAACGACCTGATCTTCGTGCGCTTCGGCGGCCGCCTGGCCAACGGCGCCTGGTGGTTCGACCGCACGGTCGTCGACGGCACGGTCAACGGCACCGGCCGGTTCATCCAGCAGACTGGTCGCGAGGTGCGCCAGATCCAGACCGGGCACGTCCAGAACTACGCCCTCGGCATCGCCCTCGGCCTCCTGGTCGTGGCCGGCGGCTACCTGCTGCTGGCGGGCCGCTGATGAACGGGCTGCCGCTCCTCTCGCTGGTCGTCTTCAGCCCGCTCGTCGGGGCGCTGCTCATCGCCTTCGTGCCGCGCGACCGCGTCGTCCTCATCCGCCGGCTGGCCCTCGCCACGGCGCTCGTGAGCTTCGGCTTCTCGCTGCTCCTGCTGGCCGGCTTCAACGGCGCTACGGCCGACGCGGGCGGCTTCCGCTTCGTCGAGGCCGCCACCTGGGTGCCGGCCTTCGGCATCCAGTACAAGCTGGGCGTGGACGGCATCAGCCTGCTGCTGGTCGTCCTCACGACCCTCCTCACGTGGGTCAGCATCCTGGCCAGCTTCGGGCCCATCCGGGAGCGGGTGAAGGAGTACATGATCTCCTTCCTCATCCTCGAGGTGGGCATGCTGGGCGTCTTCCTGGCGCTCGACCTGTTCCTCTTCTATGTCTTCTGGGAAGTGGTCCTCGTGCCGATGTACCTCATCATCGGCATCTGGGGCGGGCCCAACCGCATCTACGCCACGATCAAGTTCGTGCTCTACACGCTGGTCGGCTCGCTGCTCATGCTGGTGGCCATCCTGGCCACCGCCTTCGCCTTCGCGTCAGCCCATGGCGGCGACTTCGCGGGCGCCTTCGACTACGAGCAGCTGCGCGGCTTCCCCTTCACCGACGTGCTCCAGACGGGCGCCTTCCTGGCCTTCTTCCTGGCCTTCGCCATCAAGGTGCCCATGGTGCCCTTCCACACGTGGCTGCCCGACGCCCACGTGGAGGCCCCGACGGCCGGGTCGGTCATCCTGGCCGGCGTCCTCCTCAAGCTGGGCGCCTACGGCTTCATCCGCTTCTCGCTGCCGCTCTTCCCGCACGCAGCCCAGTCGTTCGCGGTGCCCATCGTGGTGCTGTCGCTCATCGCCATCATCTACGGCGCGATCGTGGCCCTGGTGCAGACCGACCTCAAGAAGCTCATCGCGTATTCGTCGGTCAGCCACATGGGCTTCGTGACCCTGGGCATCTTCATCTTCCAGCAGCAGGGCCTCCAGGGCGCCGTGCTGCAGATGGTCAACCACGGCCTCATCACGGGCGCCCTCTTCCTGCTCGTGGGCGTCATCTACGAGCGGGGCCACGACCGCACCATCGCGCGGATGGGCGGCCTGGCCGGCGCGACGCCGGTCTATGCCGTGGCCTTCGGCTTCTTCATGCTCGCCAGCATCGGCCTGCCCGGCCTGGCCGGCTTCGTCGGCGAGTTCCTGGTCTTCCAGGGCTCGTTCGTGGCCTGGCCGATCTACGCCGCCATCGCCGTGCTGGTGATGACTCTCGGCGCGGCCTACCTGCTGTGGCTGTACCAGCGGATGTTCACCGGCGAGCTGTCCGAGTTCTTCCGCGGCCTGGGTGACCACCTCACCGACCTGAGTCCGGTGGAGGTCATGACGCTCGTCCCGCTCGGCACGCTGGTGCTGCTCCTGGGCCTCTTCCCGGGGCTTGCCCTGGGCGTGATCCAGGCCCCCGCCGACGGCGTCCTGAGCGCCGTCCACGGCACGCTCACGGCGATGGCGGGCACCCCGTGACCGGGCCCGAGCTGGCGGCGATCGCACCGTTCGGCTACGTCGTGGCGCTGGCCCTGCTGATCATCGTGGCCGACATCGCGCGGCCCGCGGACGAACGCGTGACGATCGTCATCGGCACGGTCGGAACACTTGTGGGCATCGCCCTGGTGGTGGCCGTCGGCCTTGGCGGGACGGTCCAGCCCGTCTTCGGTGGCGTCTACCAGCTCGATCCGCTGACGACGTTCCTGGACATGCTCTTCCTGGCCATCGCCTTCCTCACCATCCTCTTCTCGCCCGACTACCTCCGCCCCCGCCACTACCCGCTGGCGGAATACGTGGCGACGCTCCTGTTCGCCATCAGCGGGGCGATGCTCATCTCCGCCGCGCGCGACCTGCTCGTGCTCTTCCTGGGCCTGGAGCTGCTGGTGCTGCCCGGCTACATGCTGGTGGCGTACGCCAAGCGCGACGGCCTGGCCACCGAGGGCGCCATCAAGTACTTCCTGCTGGGCTCGTTCTCCTCCGCCATCTTCCTGTTCGGCCTGGCCTTCACCTGGGGCTACACCGGCACGACGAGCGTGGCGGGCGTGGCCGAGCACCTCCAGGAGGTCGTGGCCAGCGGGCAGGTGCCGGCAGCCGGGCTGCTCATGGGCCTGGCCCTCATGACCACCGGGGTGGCCTTCAAGATCGCCGCGGTGCCGTTCCACTACTGGACGCCTGACGCGTACCAGGGCTCCCCCACGCCGGTCACCGGCTACCTCTCGGTCGGGCCAAAGATCGCCGCCTTCGCCCTCATCCTGCGCCTCTTCGCCGAGGCCCTGGGGCCCATGCGTGCCGACTGGGTCGGCGTCGTCGTGGTCCTGGCGGCCCTGACCATGACCCTGGGCAACCTGGTGGCCCTCACCCAGGACAACATCAAGCGGATGCTGGCCTACTCCTCGATCGCCCACACCGGCTACATCCTGGTCGGCCTGGCCGCCTTCGCCGGCGCGCCGGCGGGTTCCAGCGCCGCCTCGGCGGGGATCGCCGGGGTCCTCTTCTACAGCGCCGCCTACACCTTCATGAACCTGGGTGCGTTCGCCGTGGTGGCCGCGCTCCAGGGCCGGCCGGGCGTGACCAGCCAGATCGCCACGTTCGCCGGCCTGGGCCGTCGTGCCCCGCTGGCCGGCGCGCTGATGCTGCTGTTCCTCCTGTCGCTGACCGGCATCCCGCCGACAGCCGGCTTCTTCGCCAAGGCCTACGTCATCGAGGCGGCCCTGCAGTCGGGCGGCTTGGTGCCCTGGCTGGCGGTCATCGCCGTGGTCAACGCGGCGATGGCTGCCTTCTACTACCTGCGCGTGGTGGTCGTGATGTACATGCAGGAGCCGGCGGCCGACGCCCAGCCCGTCACCGACAGCGCCTCGATGCGGCTGGGCCTGCTCATCGCCGCCCTGGCGACCGTGCTGATCGGCCTGATCCCGGGCCTCCTCATCCCGGCCGCCCAGGCCGCAGCCGCGGCGATCCAGTAGGCCAGCTCGCCAGGCGCCACAGCAGGCGCGCCGCCTCGGCGGGACCCGCCAGGATGGCGTCGGCCGCGTCCACGATCTCGGGCACCGGGTCCGCGCGGGCATGGACACCTACGGCGAGGCTCCTCGTGCGTGCGCTCGTGCTCGTGGCGTGCAGGGCGCGGAAGGCAGCCGCGTCGCTGACGTCGTCCCCGAGCATCACCGCGAACCCCGGGCGCAGCTCCTCGAGCAGGGCGGTCATGGCCTGCGCCTTGGTCGTGGCGCCCGGTGGCCGCAACTCCAGCATGCGCAGGCCGGCCAGGCGCTCGAAGCGGTGGTCGGGATCCAGGTGGTCCACGGCAGCCGCGACGCGCGCGGCGGCCCCGGGAAGGTCGGGCGCCGCCCGGAAGTGCAGCCCCAGCGCAGGCGGCTTGCGTTCGACGACCAGCCAGGGCTCGGGCACGAGCCGTGGGACGCCCGTGGCCAGCCGCTCGGCCTGGTCGTCGTAGGCCTCGAAGCCGGGCCTCCGCGAGATGGTCAGGCGGCGCGCGGCGGTGCGACGCTGAAGGTGCCCCCACTCCATGCCGTGGTTGCCCAGGTAACGGGCGCCGCCGACCCGCACTCGGCCGGCCAGGTCCGGCGCGCTGCGCCCCGAGAGCAGCACCACGGTCGTGGCCGGCCGCGCCGCCAGGCGGCGCAGCGCCCGTCGCGCCAGCGGCACGATCGTGGCGCCCCACGGGTCCATCTGCAGCGGGCTGAGGGTGCCGTCGAAGTCCGAGACGACCAGCCACGATGTGGCGTGGAGGGCGTCCCCGGCGATCTCGAGCGCGCCGTCGGCGGACAGCGAGCGCCCCGGGACCCCGAGGCTCACGGGGCGAAGCTGGCGGCACCCGGCATGATCGACTTGAGCCCGGCGGCGAAGCCAGGGATCGTCCCCTCGCCGAAGAGCACGTAGCGGATGACCCCGTTCCTGTCGATGAAGTAGTGCATCGGCAGCACCACGGCATCGAAAGCCTGCTGCGCCGTACCCTGCGCGTCGATGCCCATCGTGGCCACGAAGCCGGTCTGCGCCACGAGCGAGGCAGCGGTGGCGGCATCCTCGCGGACGTCGACGGCCACGATCGTCAGCTGGCTGCCGTACTGCGCCGCGGCCGCGTCCATCAGCGACATCTCATCACGGCACGACGGGCACCAGCTGGCGGTGAAGGCCAGCCAGACGGGCTTGCCGCGCAGGCTGGCCAGGTCGACGGTCCCCCCGCCGACCCGTGCGACCGTCAGGCCGGGGGCCAGCTGGCCCACCTTCAGGCCGACAGCGATCGTCGGGGTCGGCACCGGTGTCGGACCGCTGGACGACGGGGTCGGGCCGGAGGTCGTGGGGATCGGGGAGAGGCTGGCCGTCGGCGACGGACTGGTGCCCGCGGACGGGCTCGGCGACGGGGAGGCCATGGCCGTCGACGCGGGCGGCGGCTCGAGCTT
>DASPUH010000008.1:0-5971 GCA_035622975.1 Candidatus Sulfotelmatobacter sp. | reverse complement strand
CGGACGGCACGATCGCGCCGTGGCTCACCTACGACCGCCACCTGATCGTGCTGCGCGGCCTCTGGGAACATCATCCCGCAGCGCTCTACGCCGGACTGCGGGTCCCGGCGTTGCTCATCCCGGCCGAAGACGGTGCGTCCGACTGGTCGGATCGCAAGCGGCACGCCGTCGAGCAGGCCCAAGCCGCCATCCCGCACGCACGTACCCACTGGATGACCGGCGACCATGACCTCCATGCCCAGCATCCCGACGAGGTGGCGCAGGCGCTGCACGAGCTGGCCGTAGCCGGGTTCGTGCCGTGAGCCCGGCAAGACAGGGCGCGACCAGGGGTCCGCGGATCCTGGCCATCATGGGCTCGGGCGAGACCGCGCCGGCCATGGCGAAAGTGCACCGGGCGTTGCTGGAACGACTGGGCGACCCGGCGGCGCCGGCCACGCTGATCGACACGCCGTACGGCTTCCAGGAGAACGCCGACGAACTGTCGGCCCGCATCGTGGGCTATTTCGCCGAGAGCGTCGGCCACGCCCTGACCGTGGCGACGTACCGCTCGCGTGGTGTCGACGCCCTGGCGGCTGCGACCGCGCTGGCGCGCATCCGCGAGGCCCGATACGTGCTGGCCGGGCCGGGCAGCCCCAGCTACGCGCTCCGCCACTGGGTCGACGGCCCCATCCCCGTAACCCTGGCGGACAAGCTGGCCACGGGCGGGATCGTGACGGTGGCCAGCGCCGCTGCCCTGACGATCGGCCTCGTCACGGTGCCCGTGTACGAGATCTACAAGGTCGGCGAGGACCCCCGCTGGCTCGACGGGCTTGACCTGCTGGGTCAGTCGAGCGGCCTGCGCGCCGCCGTGGTGCCCCACTACGACAACGCCGAGGGCGGCACGCACGACACGCGCTACTGCTACCTGGGGGAACGCCGGCTCCGCGTCCTGGAGGCGGCCCTCCCGGCCGGCGCGTTCGTGCTCGGGGTGGACGGCCACACCGCCCTGGTGCTGGACCTGGAACGAGGCGCGGCCAGTGTGGCCGGCCTGGGCGGGGTCACCGTGCGCGCGCAGGGTCGCAGCGTCGTCTTCCCCAGCGGCACGGAGACGACGATCGAGGCGCTGGCCGAGTCGGCCCGCACCATCGGGCGGTCGACCGGCTGGCTGCCGGGTGCGCCCGACGCCGCATCGCCGATCGTCTCCGCATTGGGTGTCACCCCGACGACCCGCCCGTCACTCGCCGACACGGTCGCCCAGCGAGAGGGCGCGTTCGTTCAGGCGCTCGAAGCTCGAGACGCCCGTGGCGCCGCGGCCGCGCTCCTGGAGCTCGACTCGGACATCGAAGGCCACCTGCGGGCCGGCGAGGACAGCCCCGACCTCGATGCCGCTCGCGCCACGTTCCGGGCCCTGCTCGTCCGGCTGGCCGCCGTGGCCGAGGCCGGGGTGCGTGACCCGCAGACCGCGCTCGAGCCCTTCGTGGAGGCCCTGCTGGAGCTGCGAGCGCGGGCCCGCTCGGCCCAGGATTGGCCAGCTGCCGACCTGATCCGCGACCGGCTCACCGCCGCCGGCGTGGAGGTCCACGACGGCGACGCCGGCTCGACCTGGGAGCTGCGCGCCTAGGGCTCGCTCCCGCCAGACACGTTCGTCATCGGGCTGGTGGGGGCAGGCGCGGCCGGGGCGGACCGCGCAGTGGTACTCGTCGTCCCACCCCGGCCGTGAGGTGGCGCCGGGACCTGTCGCGCCATCGCCGCATCGAGCCGCTCGATGAACGGCTTCGCCCCCACCCGCATCAGGTCTCCCCGGGCCGCAGCGGCCGCCGCCTGGACCTCCGGGTCTGCCGGATCGAGCACGGACGCCATGTCGATCGCGACGAGCGCCGCCTCCCACTTGACGCCGAGGTCCTCCAGGCCACGAAGGACCTGCCGGTAGAGGTGGAGCGCGGCGTCCCCTTGGCCCTCCATCGCCGCGATGCCCGCCCGGATCGACCGCCCCTGGAGCTCGGTCAAGGCTGCGTGGAGGCCGATCGCGTCCAGGTCGCGCCCGGCCGCCCTGGCTTCGTCGAGGTCACCCAACCAGAAGGCGCAGTGGGCGATGTTGGGGAAGGCCCACTTGGCCTCGCCGCTGTCGACCTCGACCTCCTCACGCCAGAGCCGGATGGCATCGGCCAGCCGGCCCGTGGCGAAGGCGACCAATCCATCGTTATCGAGACGGCCCTTGCGAGCCTCGTAGGCGTCCATCTCGGCGAGGAGCGGCTCCAGGGCCGCGACCCGGTCGCTGACATCCTCACCCCGCAAGGCGGCCACTGCCAGGAGGGTGCCGCTCACATAGGCCCGTTCGCCCGGCGCGAGCTCCATCTGGGCGACGGGCTCGGCCACGGTCAAGGCCTGATCCCAGTCCATGCCCTGGAGGGCGTTGAATGCGGTACCCGCCGACAGGAGCACCATCGTGCCCTTGTCGCCGATGCGCTGGGCCAAGGCAAGGCCTTCCTTGGCCGCCGTCGTGCCGCGGACCGGATCCTCGTGCCAGCTGTTCACGGCGGTGTTGTTCAAGGCCCGGAGGAGCGTCCGGGTCAACCCCTCCTCGCGGGCCAGGCGCTCACCCACGCCCAAAACCCCCAGGCCTTCGCGGAAGCGGCCGATCGCGCACAGCGCCGACCCGCGGGTGACCAGCGCATCGGCCAGGATCGCCCGCAGATCATCCCGCTCGGCCGCCTCGAGGACCCGGTCCACGACCTCGATCGCCCTGCGGTTGTCATCCAGGAAGAAGTGAGCCCTGGCGAGCTGGGCCTCCAGGGCCACGAACCCGGGCGTGCCGGCCTGGTCGGCGTACCGCCCGACCGCCTCCGCGGCGAGGTCCCGGGCGAAGTGCGAGCGCCGCCCGTCCAGACCGACCCGGGCGACGGCAGCGGTGGCGGCGACGGCAGCCTCGCGATCGCCCCGCTCGAGATGGATGTCGGCGGCTCGCTGGAGCGCCTCGATGGCCCGGTCGTAACGGCTGGCATAGGCGGCCGCGTCGCCGAGGCGCTCGAGCAGCTCGACCTGCTGGGCCGGATCGGCCGTGACCTCGAGGGCCTGCTCGAGGAAGCGCAGGGCCTGCTCGGGTGCGCCGAGCGCGGAGGCCCGCTCAGCTGCCCCGCGCAAGGCCAGACGGGCCTGCCCGGCCAGGGCGTCCGCCTCAGGACCGGCCTGGGCGTGCTGGTAGGCCGCCAGGTAGTGGCCGGCCAGTGCGCCAGCCAACTCGTCAGTGCCGAGTGATTCGAAGAAGCGGGCGGCGGCCAGGTGCTTCGTCTTGCGGTCGTTGCGGGCGAGCGTCCCGTAGGCGACCTCGCGGATCAGCGCCTGGACGAACCCGTACTGGCCCCGCTCTGGGCTGCGCGGGTCGTCCTGCACGGCCAGGATCTCCTGCCGCACGAGCGCCCGAAGCCGTGGCTCGAGCGTGGCCACGTCGTCGCCCGTGATCGCCGCGAGGGCCGCGGGAGTGAAGCTCTGACCCAGCACGGCAGCGTCCTGGACCAGGGCCCGGTCGGGCGGCGGGAGGGCATCCAGGCGGCTCGCGATGAGGGCGGTGAGGGTCTCCGGCACGGCCAGCGTGGTGAGGTCGCCGTGCGGCGCGTACGCCTCGCCCTCCAGGACGAGCCGGCCCTCGGCGACGAGCATGCGCACCGTCTCCACCGCGTAGAGCGGCATGCCGTCGGCGCGCGCGATGATGGCCTTCGCCGCCGCGTCGGGCAGGCCGGGCACGAGACCGGCGAGGAGCTGGCGCATCGCGGCCGGCGGGAGCGGGTCCAGGCTCAGGCTGACGAAGCTCCGCTTGCCGGCGCCCCAGTCGGGCCGGCGTTCGAGCAGCTCCGGGCGCGACAGCGTGACGACGTAGATGGCGTGGCCGCGTGACCACTCCACGAGGTGGTCGACGAAGTCGATGAGGCCCGTGTCGGCGTAGTGGAAGTCCTCGAAGACGAGGACCACCGGCGCCGTCGCGGCCAGCCGCTCGAAGAACGTCCGCCAGGCCCCGAAGAGTTGCTCCGGGCTGGTGGCGGTCTCCACCCCCAGCAGGGCCAGCAGGGCCGCCTGGATCCACTCGCGCTCCTCGGCATCCGGCACGTGCGTCGCGAGCATCTCGGCGACCTTGGCCCGGGTCGTGGCCTCGTCGTCGGTCTCCAGGAGGCCGGCGCGGCGACGGACCATCTCGCCGAGGGCCCAGAAGCTGATCCCGTCGCCATACGCAGGCGAGCGGCCGTCGTGGTACCAGACGGTGTCCACGAGGCCGTCCAGGTAGCGCAGGAACTCCCAGGCCAGGCGCGTCTTACCGATGCCGGCCGGCCCGATGACGCTGACCAGGCGCGGCCGAGCCTCGCGGGTCGTGGCGTGGAAGAGGTCCTTGACCAGGCGCAGCTCGTCGTCGCGGCCCACGAACGGGGCTTCGAGCACGTCAGCGTGCTTGCGGCCGCCGACGTCGGCGATGACCCGCACCGCCCGCCACGCGGCCACCGGCGCGGCCTTGCCCTTGAGCGCCTGCTCCCCCGCCGGCTCGAAGGCGACCGCCCGGGCCGCCGCCCGCTGGGTCGCCTCGCCGACAAGGACGGCTCCCGGCGCGGCCGCGCCCTGGAGGCGGCTGGCGGTGTTGACGAGGTCGCCTGCGACCATCCCCTGGCCGACCGCGCCGATCGTCACCGCCGCCTCGCCGGTCAGGACGCCAGCGCGGGCCTGAAGCGTGGGACCGAGCGTCCGCACGGCATCGACGAGCTCCAGGCCGGCCCGCACGGCGCGGGTGGCGTCATCCTCGTGGGCCGTCGGGGCGCCCCACACCGCCATGACCGCGTCGCCGATGAACTTCTCGACCGTCCCGCCGTAGCGCCCGATGACGTCCCTGGCGAGACCGAAGTAGCGGTCGAGGAGCTCCCGCGTCTCCTCCGGGTCGCGCCCGTCGGCCAGGGCGGTCGACCCGACGAGGTCGGCGAAGAGGATCGAGACGAGGCGCCGCTCGGCGACGGGGGCGGAGGGCGCCGCCGGTGCGACCGGCGAGGGCGCGGCAGCGGCGGGAGCGCCGGCCGTGACCGTGAGGGGGCTGGCGCATTCGGCGCAGAACTTGGCCGTCGGGACGTTGGCCGTGCCGCAGCTCGCACACACGACGGCGAGGCGGGTCGCACACTCGGTGCAGAACTTCGCGCCGGGCGGGTTCGCGGTGCCACAGTTCGAGCAGATCACGGAGGCGTGAGCGTAGCGCACCCGTCCATCCGCATCGAGTGGTCCGCTGCTCTCACCTGGTGCAGTGCGTCAGCCTTCCGGTCGGGGCGCAGAATAACGCTGGCCGTCGCCGCACCGGCGAGGCATGGAGGTCACCGCGATGCAGCGTCTCCCGCCCGCCAGCCGGCAGGACTTGCTCACCATCATGTCGACCGAGCACTTCACGCTCCAAGGCGCTCGATCTGCCGCCATCAGCGATGCGAACGGGCGCACGAGCTTCTTCCTGAGCACCCTGTCAGCAGGGGTCGTCGCCCTCGCCTTCGTGGCCCAGGTCGCCCAGACCGGTCCGGCCTTCATGGTGCTGGCGCTCATCCTGCTGCCGACCCTGCTGGTGGTCGGCCTGGCGAGCTTCGAGCGACTGATCCAGCTGGGCATCGAGAACATCCGTACGGTCGTGGCGATCAACCGGGTGCGCCGGTACTACCTGGAGGTCGCACCCGAGCTGCGCCCGCACTTCACGCTCTCCGATTCGGACGACGCGCACGGTGTCCTGACGAGCCTTGGCTCCATCCGCGGCGGCATCCGGCCGTGGGACCTCTTCGTGACCAACGCCGGTCTCGTCGGTGTCATCGACGCGATCGTGGCCGGCGTGCTGGCGACGCTGGTCGCCCTGACGCTGGGGTCGGATCGCGCCGCAGCGGCGGCAGCCGGGATCGTCGTCGGGGCGCTCGTCCTGGGTCTGCTGAGCCTCTACCTCGCTCGCAGCTGGCGCGCGGCGATCCGCCTGTTCGGCGTCCGCTTCAGCGCT
>DASPUH010000007.1:0-18313 GCA_035622975.1 Candidatus Sulfotelmatobacter sp. | reverse complement strand
GGCCATCCTCCTGAGCGAGGGCATCGGCGACACGATCCGCGTCTCGCTCACCCCCGAGCCCGGGGGCGACCGCGCCGAGGAGGTGCGCGTCGCGCAGCAGGTCCTGCAGAGCCTGGGCCTGCGCTCGTTCCTGCCGCAGGTCTCCGCCTGCCCCGGCTGCGGCCGCACGACCAGCACGTTCTTCCAGGAGATGGCCCAGCAGATCCAGGCCTACCTGCGCGACCAGATGCCCATCTGGGCTGCCGCCTACCCGGGCGTCGAGGAGATGCGCGTCGCGGTCATGGGCTGCGTCGTGAACGGGCCCGGCGAGTCCAAGCACGCCGACATCGGTATCTCCCTGCCGGGCACGTTCGAGGAGCCGGTCGCGCCGGTCTTCGTCGACGGCGAGTTGCGCACCACGCTCCGCGGGGAGGGCCTCGTCACCGAGTTCATCGGGATCCTGGACGACTACGTTGCCCGCCGGTACGGGGCGGGCGGCGCCGCGTCCTGATCCCCGGACGGCGTGCCGACCGACCTGAGCACGACCGCGCTGAACGTCAGATGTTGCGTATGACGACGAACGCCGCGTTCCTCCTCCGGGGTGAACCCATGGTGTTCGGAGCGGCGAAGGAACGGCCCAGGTCAGGCTGTCGTCGACCGCTCCGCCATCATTAGCAACCTGTGACGTTGAGGGCGCGCCCCGGGGCGCTGGGCGCCGCCGGTCACGAGGCACCTGCCGCGTGAGCACCAGCCGCCGTGGTAGGCACCATAGACCCCCGCGAAGTCCATGGCGGTACCACTCCGCTCAGGGCCAGCGTGGCGGCCGCGGCGGTTCCAGCGGCAGGTCATGCCAGTCCTCGCGCACGGGCGCGAAGATGTCCAGGAGCTCCGCCCCGTCCGGCCCGGCGCGAACCTCGTGCGGTTCGTCGGGCGGGATGCACCACGTCCCACCCGGGACCACGGTCCGCCGCTCGCTCCCGATCTGGAAGTCGACCGACCCGCGCAGGCACAGGCCCATCTGCTCGTGCGGGTGGCGATGCTCCGGGACAAGCGCGTTCGGATCGAGCTCCACGACCGCGAAGCTCATGCGCTGGCCCTCGACCGTCCGCGCCGCCACGCCGTCCCAGATGCGGATGAAGGGCTGCCCCGAGATGTCGCGCAAGTTGGCCATACGGCTGGGGCCTCCTCTTCGGGTGTCGCTTGGGTACCATAGCCGCTCCGCACCCGTCGGAGGATCCCGCTCCACCCCATGGCCAAGGCCGGCTTCGTCAGCAGCATCACGCGCCAGTCGGAGGACTTCCCCGGCTGGTACAACGACGTCGTCCTGAAGGCCCAGCTGGCCGACTACTCGCCCGTGCGCGGCTGCATGGTCATCCGGCCCTACGGGTTCGCCATCTGGGAGTCGATGCGCGACGAGCTCGATCGCCACATCAAGGCGACCGGCCACGACAACGTCTACTTCCCGCTCTTCGTCCCGCGCTCGCTCCTGGAGAAGGAGGCCGAGCACGTCGAGGGCTTCAACCCGCAGGTCGCCTGGGTCACGCATGCCGGCGGTGAGCCGCTGACCGAGTGGCTGGCGATACGGCCCACCAGCGAGGCGATCATCGCCGACTCGGTCAAGGACTGGATCCAGTCCTACCGCGACCTGCCGGTGCTGATGAACCTGTGGAACAACGTCGTGCGCTGGGAGCTCCGCACGCGGCTTTTCCTGCGCACGGCCGAGTTCCTGTGGCAGGAGGCGCACACCTTCCACGCCACGGAGGAGGAGGCGGCGGCCGAGGTGGCGACCGGCCTCGAGGCATACCGCCAGGTCGCCGAGGACTGGCTGGCCATCCCGGTCATCTCCGGCGCGAAGAGCCCCGCCGAGACGTTCCCCGGCGCGAACTACACGCACGCCATCGAGGCGATGATGCGCGACAAGCGCGCACTCCAGGCCGGCACCAGCCACATGCTGGGCCAGAACTTCGCTCGTTCGGCCGGCATCGAGTTCCTGGATCGCGACAACGTGCGCAAGCACCCCTGGGGCACCTCATGGGGCTTTTCCACGCGCATGGTCGGCGCCACGATCATGGCCCACGGCGACGACTCGGGTCTCGTCCTGCCGCCCAACGTGGCCCCCACGCAACTGGCGATCGTGCCGATCTTCCGCACGGAGGACGAGCGCACGGCCGTGGAGGCGGCGCTCGGGCCGTTGGAGGCCGCGCTCAAGGACGTCACCACCGCATCGGGTCGACTGCGTGTCAAGGTCGACCGGCGCGAGGAGTCGCCCGGCTTCAAGTACAACCACTGGGAGCTTCGCGGCGTGCCCTACCGGCTGGAGGTGGGGCCACGTGACGTCGCCGCCGGGCAGGGCGTCCTCGTGCGCCGCGTGGACCGGGCCAAGGAGCCGATCGCCCTGGGTGCGCTCGCCGCCGACCTGCCGGGACGCCTGGCTTCGTATCAGCAGGCCCTGTTCCAGCGGGCGCTCGACTTCCGTGAGGCGAACACGCACCGGCTCGACAGCCTCGACGACCTCAAGGCGCTCATGGACGGAGATGGTGGCTTCGCCCTGGCGCCGTGGTGTGGCGACGCTGGCTGCGAGCGGCAGGTCAGCGAGGTGACGGGCGCCACGATCCGCGTGATCCCCTTCGACTCGCCCGACGAGCCCGGCAAGTGCCTCGTCGACGGCAAGCCTTCCGCCCGTCGGGTGCTGTTCGCCCGCGCCTACTGAGGACACGAGCGGGGAGGCGCTGCCCGCGAGAGGCGCTACCCGGGGACCCGCTGACCCGTGTGTCCCGTTGCCGTCTAGTGCGGTGGAGACTCATAGGCGCCCGGGGCGGGCATGCCGTTGTCGGTCGGATGAACCGCGAGCGTGGAGCTGACTAGACGCCAACCACCACGCCACATCGGGCGCATACCAGTCCATGGGCGACTACAAGACAACGGTCAGGGTTGGCTGCGACGACGGCCGGCCGCGGCAAGCGACGGGTGGCGGCTCTCCCCGCTCGAAGCTCACGCTCGAGGCTCACGCTCGAGGCTGGTATACTTCCGCGAGCATCGGTCCGGCCGCCTCAAGACGTGGGTGACCCCCACGTTCTTTGTTGAGTGGCCGGCTCGCCATCGAGGCACTGAGAGGAGGAGGCGCAACGTGAGCCGCGATCTGGTCGGCGCCCTTCTCCAGTTGAATGCCGAGAAGGGCATCTCGCAGGACGCCCTGGTCCGCACCGTGGAAGAGGCCATCGAGTCGGCCTACCGCCGTGCTGCACCGGGCAACGAGAACATCGGCGTGGAAGTCAACGGCCAGACGGGCGCCATCCGCGTCTACCGCGCCAAGACGGTGGTCGACGAGGTGGAAGACCCGGAGACGCAGTTCACGCTCGACGAGGCGCGCGCCTTCAAGGTCGACGCCGAGGTCGGCGACCGGGTCGAGTTCGCCCAGGTGGACGCCGACACCCTCCTGCGCACGCACGCGCAGACGGCGCGCCAGGTCTTCATGCAGCGCTTCCGCGAGGTCGAGCGTGAGCAGACCTTCGGGCGCTACGCGGCCATGGAAGGCGAGATCGTGACCGGCACGGTCAGCCGGGTGGAGCCGCGCGCGATCATCCTGGACGTGGGCCGCGAACCGGAGCGGGTGGATGCCATCCTGGCCACGACCGAGCAGTCGACCATGGAGCACTACCGCATCGGCCAGCACGTCAAGGCCTACGTGCTGGAGGTGCGCCGCACGACCAAGGGGCCCCAGATCTACGTCAGCCGCACCCACAAGGGCTTCCTGCGGCGCCTCTTCGAGCTGGAGGTGCCCGAGATCCACAGCGGCGCGGTCGAGATCCGGGCCATCGCCCGCGAGGCGGGCAGCCGCAGCAAGGTCGCCGTCGCGAGCCGGCAGGAAGGCCTCGACCCGGTCGGCGCGACCGTGGGCCAGCGCGGCGGACGCGTGCAGGCCGTGGTGGCCGAGCTGGGCGGCGAGAAGATCGACATCATCCCCTGGTCCGACGACCCGGCCACGCTGGTGGCCAACGCCCTGAGCCCGGCCCAGGTCGTGGCCGTGCACATCGACGAGGAGGCACGCGTCGCGAGCGTCACCGTCCCCGAGCGCATGCTCTCCCTGGCCATCGGCCGGGAGGGCCAGAACGCGCGGCTGGCGGCCAAGATGACCGGCTGGCGGATCGACATCCGGTCCGACCAGGTGCCGGCTCCCGATGCGCCGCCGCGGCCGCTGGTCCGGCCGACCGCTGCGGTGCCCGCCGCCCCGAGCGAAGCACCCCTGGTGGCCGCCGTTGCCGCGGCCAGTCAGGCACCCGCAGCGAGATCCGTCGCTGGACCGGCCACCGATGCCGTGCCCGCGCCACCCGCCGAGGCCGCCAAGCCCAAGCGGACACCGCGCAAGAAGGCCTCGGTCGGGGAGGCCCCGTCATAGCGGCGCCCACCATGGCGCCCCGCCGCCAGCCCATGCGGACGTGCGTGGCGTGCCGCACGGAACGGACCAAGCGCGAGCTCATCCGCGTGGTGCGTCTGCCCGACGGCCGCCTGACCCTGGACCCCACCGGCCGCCGTGCCGGACGCGGCGCCTACCTGTGCGCCGACGGCGTCTGCTGGGCCGCCGCCCTCAAGCGCGGTGCGATCCAGCACGCCCTCGGCACCGAACTCCCCCCCGACCTGCTCGCCCAGTTGCAGGCAGGACCGCTGATGCTTGCCCAAGGAGACCACCATGGCGCGTAGCCGGAGCGGGACGCGCAACCGGCGCGGTCCCCGCAAGCCCCCCAGGAGCCCCCTCCAGAACGGGGCGACCGCCGTCCAGACGATCGACCCCGCCGAGCGCGGGGCCGTCGAGATCCCGGCCTCCCTGACCGTCAAGGAGCTCGCCGAGCTGCTGGGCGTGAACGTCGCGGACGTCATCCGCGAGCTCATCAAGAGTGGCATCTTCGCCACCATCAACCAGCTCGTCGACCGCGACACGGCCAGCCTGGTGGCCGGCGAGCTGGGCTACGAGATCGCCGAGGTGACCGCTGCGGAGCCGACCGAGGCGCGCGGCGAGGCGCCCGTCTCGGAAGCCACCAAGGAGGTCCTCTTCGAGGACGCCGATCCGACCAAGCTCGTGCCACGCGCCCCGATCGTGACGGTCATGGGCCACGTCGACCACGGCAAGACGAGCCTCCTCGACGCCATCCGCACCACCGACATCGCCGGTGGCGAGCGCGGCGGCATCACCCAGCACATCGGCGCCAGCGAGGTCACCCACAACGGCCGGCGCATCGTCTTCCTCGACACGCCCGGCCACGAGGCATTCACCGCCATGCGCGCCCGCGGCGCCAAGGTCACCGATATCGCCATCCTGGTGGTGGCCGCCGACGACGGCGTGATGCCCCAGACCCTGGAGGCGATCGACCACGCCCGCGCGGCCAGGGTGCCGATCATCATCGCCCTCAACAAGATCGACAAACCGGACGCCAACCCGGAACGGGTCAAGACCGAGCTGTCCGAGCACGGCGTGGTGGTGGAGGACTACGGCGGCGACGTGCCCCTCGTGCAGGTCAGCGCCAAGCAGCGCCTGGGCATCGAGGACCTGCTGGAGATGACGCTCCTCGTGGCCGACTTGCAGGACCTGCGGGCCGACCCCAAGCGGTCGGCCATCGGCACGGTCGTCGAGGCCGAGCTCGACAAGGGTCGCGGTCCGGTCGCCACGATCCTCGTCCAGACCGGCACCCTCCGCGTCGGCGACACGGTCGTGGTGGGCGACACGTCGGGCCGCGTCCGCGCGCTGGAGAACAGCAAGGGCGAGCGCGTCAGCAAGGGCGGGCCATCGTCGGCCCTGGTGCTGCTGGGGCTGGCCGAAGTGCCCGCCGCAGGCGACGTCCTGCGGGTCGTGGCCGACGAGCGCACCGCGCGGGCCATGATCGACCAGCGGCGCGCCTCGGCGGCGCGACCCGAAGGGACCGGCCGGGCGACCCTGGAGGACCTCTACCGGCAGATCCAGGCCGGTCAGACCAAGGAACTGCGGCTCATCATCAAGGCCGACGTCCAGGGGTCCCTCGGGGCCATCCACCATGCCGTCGAGCAGGTGGCCACCGACGAGGTCCACATCAACATCATCCGCGAGGGGACCGGCGACATCACCGACAACGACGTCCTGCTGGCCTCCGCCTCCGACGCCATCATCGTCGGCTTCAACACCAAGCTCGACCCCACGGCCCGGCGGGCCGCCGAGGCTGAGTCGGTCGACGTGCGCCTGTACGACATCATCTACAAGCTGACCGACGACATCGAGGCCGCCCTCAAGGGCCTTCTCGAGCCGGAGCTGGTGGAGACCGTCGAAGGCCGCGCCGAGGTGCGCCAGATCTTCCGGGTGGGCAAGAGCGCGGTCATCGCCGGGTCGTTCGTCACCGAGGGCCGCATCGTCCGCGGCGGGGCCCGCGTGTACCGCGGAGGCAAGCTGATCGCGACGGATCGCATCGAGTCCCTGCGACGATTCCGCGACGACGTGCGCGAGGTCGGCACCGGCTTCGAATGCGGCATCGGCCTGGCCGGCTACAGCGACCTCGCGGAGGGCGACATCATCGAATGCTTCACCCAGCAGACGGTGTCGCGCGCGGCCTCGGCCTGATCCTTCACCGGCAGCGGGGATCGGCCGCATGAGCGCGCGCGTGCCGCGTCTCGATGCCCTGCTCCAGGAGGAGCTCAGCCGCCTCATCGCCCGCGAGGTGCATGACCCCCGCATCGGCTTCGTGACCGTCAGCCGGGTGGACGTGGCTCCCGATCTGCGGCACGCCACGGTGTGGGTCTCGCTCATCGGGCAGCCCGATGAGCGCCGCGAGGCGTTGCGGGCTCTGGGCCGGGCCATGCCGTTCCTGCGCCATCGCCTGGGCGAGCTGCGCCTCAAGCGCATCCCCGAGCTGCATCTCCGCGAGGACGAGACGATCCTGCGCGGGACACGCGTCCTGCACCTCATCGAGGAGCTGGAAGCCGGACACGCGGAGCCGACCGAGCTGCCGCCCGACGAGACGCTGCCGACACCGGCCATCGCCGCCCGCGCGGCGCCGGAACCCCGCCCGGTGCGCCCGCGTCACGACCGTCGGCGCGCCCGGTGACCATCACCTCCCTGACCGCGGCCGACCTCGCTGCCGTCCCCGAGGCCGTCGTCAGCACCCTGCGCGACGCCCGCCAGGTGCTGACGGTGTGCCATGAGAACCCGGAGGCGGACGCGCTCGGCTCGGCCCTCGCCCACGCGCTCCTCGTGGAGGCGCTCGGCGGCGCAGCGTGGCCCATCTGCGCCGATGCCGTGCCGCCCATGTACGACTTCATGGCGGGCCTGGGCCGCTTCCGGCGAGCACCGGAACCAGGCGTGGCCTACGACCTCATCATCGTCGGCGACTGTGGCGACCTGGAGCGCATCGGCCCGCTCCTGCGCGACCACGCCGAGCTGTTCGGGCGGGTGCCCATCCTGGACATCGACCACCACAAGTCGAACGCGGGCTTCGGGACGGTCGACTGGATCGACCCGACGGCAGCTGCCACCTGCGAGATGACGACGCTGCTGGCGGCGCGGCTGGAGATCCCGCTCGACGCGGGCGGCGGCCAGCTCGCGGCGAGCCTGCTGGCCGGGCTGGTCATCGACACGGCCACCTTCCAGCACCCCAACACGACACCCCGCACGCTGCGGGTGGCGGCCGAGCTCCTGACCGCAGGCGCGCCGCTGTACGAGACGTCACGACGCCTCTACCGCACCAAGCCCAACCGCCAGCTGCAGCTCTTCGGACGCGTCCTGGCGCGCCTCGACACCGCCGCCGATGGCCGCCTCGTCTGGAGCCGCCTGGAGGATGCGGACCTGACCGCGACCGGCAGCGAAGCGGCCGACTCCGAAGGCCTGATCGACCTGCTGAGCCAGTCCGCCACGGCCGACATCGTCATCCTCTTCAAGGAGGCCGGCCACCAGACGCGGCTCAGCATCCGCACCCGCGACGGCGGCATCGACGCGACGCAGCTGGCGGCGTCGTGGGGCGGAGGGGGCCACGCACGCGCGGCGGGGGCGACCGTCGCGGCGCCCTTGACGGAGGCGCAGGCGATCGTGCTGCCAGTCGCCCAGCGGCTCATCGCCGGCCAGTCGCCGGCGTGACCCCCGCGAGGGCCGTCGAGCTCGACGGGGTCATCGTCGTCGACAAGCCGGCCGGACCCACGTCGCACGACGTCGTGGCCCTCATCCGCCGCCTCAGCGGCGTCCGGCGAGTGGGCCATGGCGGCACGCTGGACCCCTTCGCCTCGGGGGTCTTGCCGGTGTTCCTGGGCCACGCCACGCGGGTCGTCGAATACCACCTGGGGGACGACAAGGGCTACCGCGCCACGGTCGCGTTCGGGGCGCGCTCGACCACCGACGACCTCGACGGGGAACTGACGCCGGGGCCGGGCCCGATCCCTGACCGGGCGGCTGTCGAGGCGGCCCTGGGGGCGTTCCGCGGCCGGCTGGCGCAGGTCCCGCCCAGCCACTCGGCGGTCCACGTGGCGGGGCGCCGCGCCTACGAGCTGGCTCGCGGGGGGGAGACGCCCGTGCTGGCACCGCGCGATGTGACGATCACATCGTTGGAGCTCACGGCCTGGGACATCGGCGACCCGGACCGTCCCACGGCCGTGCTGGAGATCGCCTGCACGGCAGGGACCTACGTGCGCGCGCTGGCGCGGGACATCGGCGAGCACCTGGGCTGCGGCGCCTACCTCGTGGCACTCACCCGTACCCGCAGTGGCGCGTTCGAGCTGGCAACCGCCCATCCGCTCGAGACGGTCCGCGAGGCCCTCGCCCGCGGGGCGGCGGAGCGGGTGCTGCTGCCCCCCGACACCGGGCTGGAGGCGCTGCCGGCCATCACCATGCCGCCGGAGGAGATGGCCGCGCTGGCCCGGGGCCAGGTGGTGCGACCCCGTGGCGAAGTGGCGAGCGAGGTCGCGGCGCGTGCCCCACACGTGGCGCACGGGACCCCCTGGCGCATCATGGACGAGGCGGGGCGCCTGGCCGCCATCGCGCGCCTGGAGGGCGGGCGCCTGCACCCCGAGAAGGTCTTCCTCGCGGCCGCCCCAGCCGCGGCCGGCCAGGCGGCGGAACCGTAGCCCGTGGAGATCGTCACCGACCTGGGTGCCCGCCGCGACCGCCGGCCCGTGGCCGTGATCGTGGGCGCCTTCGACAGCGTGCATCGCGGCCATCAGCGCCTGCTCGGGGCGCTCGTGGACGCTGCCCGGGCGCGCCACGCCGCGGCCGCTGTCGTGACCTTCACGCCGCACCCCGACGTCGTGCTGCGCGGCGTGGCGCCGCTGCTGCTGTGCGACCCGGCCGAGCGGGACGCGCGCTTCGCCGCGCTCGGGGTGGATGTCCTCGTGCGCCACGTGTTCGACCGCGAGGTCGCGGGCACCCCCTCCGAGACGTTCGTCGAGCGGCTCGTGGCGGAGGGGCCCCTGGCGGCTTTGCTGATGACACGCGATTCAGCCTTCGGCAAGGGCCGGGGGGGCACGCTCCAAAGCCTGCCGCCGGTGGCGGCGCGCCTGGGGGTCGACCTGCTGGAGGTGCCTTCGGTCGTGCTTGGCGGTGCCCGCGTCTCCGACTCGCGGCTGCGAGAGCTCGTGGCCGGCGGGCGCCTGGCCACCGTGCGCCTGCTGCTGGGGCGCCGTTTCGCCGTCGTCGGCACCGTGGTGCACGGCGACGGACGGGGCCGCGAACTGGGCTACCCGACGGCCAACCTGGCCTTCGACCAGCCGGTGGCCCTGCCGCCGGACGGCATCTACGCCGTGCGCACGTCGTGGGACGGACGCGATCCGCTGCACCCGCGGCATCGCGCCGACGGGGTTGCTTCGCTGGGCGTGCGGCCCACGTTCGGGGAGCGCACCCGGCTGCTCGAGGCGCACCTGTTCGGCGTGTCGCCCGACCTGTACGGGCATCGCCTTCGGGTCGAGTTCGTCCGCCGCCAACGCGGCGAGCGCCGTTTTGCCTCGGCGGCCGCCCTGGTGGCCCAGATGGACCTCGATGCAGGGCGCGCACGCCGCATCCTGGAAGCCCAGGGCGAGTCGTGACGTGCGGGGCTGGCCGGTCGCCACGAACGGACCGGCCCGGTCGACGCGAACGCCTGTGCTAGACTGCCCGCGACATTCGCAGAGGTTTTGTGTTTTCGGAGGATCGGGTGCCGCTCGCGCGGGAAGCGAAGGAAGCCGTCATCACCGGGTACGCCGTCCATGACGGCGACACGGGTTCGCCAGAAGTCCAGATCGCCCTCCTCACGGAGCGCATCAAGGAGCTGAACGAGCACCTGAAGGCGTTCCCCAGGGACAACCAGGCGCGGCGCGGCCTCCTCAAACTCGTGGGGCAGCGGCGTCGCCTGCTTGCGTACCTGATGCGCACGGAGAACACGCGGTACCGCGCGGTCATCGGCCGGTTGGGCCTTCGCCGCTAGGCGAGCACCCGGCGCGAGGCACCTCGCTGCCACATGGCCCGGGTACGCCCAGGCGCCAGAGGACCCGTCCTCCCCGATGGAGGACTGATGACAGTCACACTCTCGACCGAGGTCGGCGGACGTACGCTGACCATCGAATCCGGGCGCCTCGCCCGCCTCGCCGGCGGCTCGGTCACCGTCCGCTACGGCGACACCATGGTGCTCGGGACGGCCAACCGGTCGGACCCACGCCCCGGCCTGGATTTCTTCCCCCTGACGGTCGACTTCGAGGAGCGCATGTACGCCGCGGGCAAGATCCCCGGCGGCTTCATCAAGCGCGAGTCCCGCCCGTCCGAGGCGGCCATCCTGGCCGCGCGCCTGACCGACCGACCCATCCGGCCCCTTTTCCCCGAGGGCTACAAGGATGACGTCCAGGTCGTGGTGACCGTCCTGTCGACGGACCAGGAGAACGACCCCGACATCATCGGTACGATCGCCGCGTCGGCCGCCCTGACCATCAGCGACGTCCCGTTCCAGGGTCCGATCGCCGCCGCCCGCATCGGGCGCATCAACGGCGAGTTCGTCCTCAACCCCACGTACAGCCAGCTGGCGGAGTCCGAGCTGGACCTCATCGTCTCCGGCACGCGCGACGCCATCATGATGGTCGAGGCGGGCGCCAGGATCCTGCCCGAGGCGGTCATGGCAGAGGCCATCCTCTTCGGCCACCGCTCCCTCGCCCCGGTCATCGACCTTCAGGAGCAGCTCGCGCGAGAGGTCGGCAAAGCCAAGCGCGTCCCGTACCTGGAGCCGGGCACCGACTCCGTCCTCACGTTCCTCGACCAGATCGCGGCCAAGAAGCCGTTCGTCGTGTTCGACGTGGAGACGACGAGCCGCGACGCCAAGATCGGCAGCCTGGTCGAGATCGCCGCCGTGAAGGTCCATGGTGGCAAGATCGCCGACCGCTGGTCGACCCTCGTCGACCCCGGCCAGCCCATCGTGGGCCACCAGTTGCACGGCCTCACCGACAAGGACGTCAAGGGCGCCCCGGCCCCCGCCGAGGCGGCACGGCAGTTCCTGACCTGGGCCGGTGAGGCGACGCTCGTCGGGCACAACGTCGGCTTCGATCTGGGCTTCCTGGAGGCGGCCCTTGGTGATGGCACCCGCATCGAGCAGGGCCGCTACCTCGACACGCTGACCCTGGCCCGCGAAGCATGGCCCGACCAGGATGTCTTCAAGCTGGCCGACCTGACCGCCTTCTTCGGCCTGGAGCCGCGACCGACCCACCGGGCCCTGCCCGACGCCGAGGCCACGGCGGAGCTGCTGCTCCTGCTGGCCAAGGACCTTCCGGTGCGCGCCGACGCGTTCAAGAAGGCCGTCGCCGAGACCATCCACGCCCGGGCCAAGGGCACCCCGCCGGCCGACGCCGACGCGGCCCTGGAGAAGGCCCGCCGCGCCTCGCGGCTGAGCAAGTCGCTGACCACCCTGCTGCACAAGAAGACGGTGCGCCAGCTGGTGCTCACCGAAGGGGTGCGCATGGACGGCCGCGACCTGGACACGATCCGGCCGATCACCGTGGAGGTGGGGCTGCTGCCCCGTGCCCACGGCTCGGCGCTCTTCACCCGCGGCGACACCCAGGCCCTGACCGTGGCCACGCTGGGCCCCTCATCGGACGTGCAGCGCATCGACACGATCAGCCCCGAGGTCTCCAAGCGGTACATCCACCACTACAACATGCCGCCCTACAGCACCGGCGAGAACAAGCCCATGCGCGGCCCCGGGCGCCGCGAGATCGGCCATGGCGCGCTCGCCGAGCGAGCCCTGGTGCCGGTGCTGCCGTCCGAGCGTGATTTCCCCTACGTCATCCGCCTGGTCAGCGAGTGCGTGACCTCCAACGGGTCCACCTCGATGGCCTCCACCTGCGGCTCCACGCTGGCGCTGATGGACGCCGGCGTGCCCATCACGGCCCCGGTGGCCGGCGCCGCCATGGGCCTCGTCAGCGAGCCCGATGGCAAGTTCGCCGTGCTGACCGACATCCTGGGCAAGGAAGACGCGTTCGGGGACATGGACTTCAAGGTCACCGGCACCCGCGCCGGCATCACCGCGTTGCAGATGGACATCAAGGTCCAGGGCATCAACGAGGCCATCATCCGGACGGGCCTGGACAAGGCCCGGGTGGCCCGCCTGGCCATCCTGGACAAGATGGTGGAGATCATCCCCGAGGCGCGCACTGACGTCAGTTCGTTCGCCCCGCGCATCACGACCATCAAGATCAACCCCGAGAAGATCCGCGAGATCATCGGCAAGGGTGGCTCGATGATCCGGCGCATCCAGGAAGAGACGGGCACGGAGATCAACGTCGAGGACGATGGCTCGGTCGAGGTGTCGGCCGTCAACCAGGACAACGCCCGCAAGGCCATCGAGTGGATCCAGAGCCTCACCCGGGAGGTGGAGATCGGCGCCCTCTACATGGGCAAGGTGACCCGCCTCATGACCTTCGGCGCGTTCGTGGAGATCCTGCCCGGCAAGGAAGGCCTGGTCCGCATCGGCGAGCTGGCCGACTACCACGTGCCCAGCGTGGAGGACGTGGTGGCCGTGGGCGACGAGATCATGGTGGTGGTCACCGAGATCGACCGCCAGGGGCGCGTCAACCTTTCCCGCAAGGCCGCCATGCAGCGCCACCTGGCCCGCGAAGCGACGGTCAGCTGACCGCCGACCCTCGGCGCCAGCCCCTCCGTGGCCGTCGGGAGACCGGCGGCCGCGGTGTATCATCGCCGCCGGTCATGCCCACCCAGCCATCCGGACCCCTGACCGTCGCCGTCGTCGGCGCCACGGGCGCCGTGGGCCGGACGATGCTCCAGGTCCTCATCGAGCGCGCCTTCCCGTTCGCCGCGCTGCGGCCGCTCGCCTCCGCCCGCTCGGCGGGTTCGACGCTTTCGATCGCAGGCCACCGCCTGACGGTGGAGGAGGCCCGGCCCGAGTCGTTCGAGGGCGTCGACATCGCCCTCTTTTCGGCAGGCGCTACCGTCTCCGGGACCCTCGCCCCGGCCGCGGTGGAGCACGGGGCGGTCGTCATCGACAACTCCTCGCGCTGGCGCATGGAACCCGGCGTGCCATTGGTGGTGCCCGAGGTCAACACTGCGGACGCGGCCGGCCACGAGGGCCTCATCGCCAACCCCAACTGCTCGACGATGCAGCTCGTGCCGCTCCTCGCGGCGCTGCGTGACGCGGCCGGCCTGGAGCGGGTCGTCGTCGACACGTACCAGGCCGTCAGCGGATCCGGCCACAAGGCGGTCGCCGAGCTCCAGGCGCAGGTCGAGGCGCACGTCGGCGGCCGTGCCATCACGGCCTCGGTCTACCCCCATGCCATCGCCTTCAACGTGCTGCCCCAGGTCGATGTCTTCCTGGACGACGGCTACACGCGCGAGGAGTGGAAGGTCATCCACGAGAGCCGCAAGATCCTCCACCTGCCCGAGCTGCGGCTCTCCTGCACGGCCGTGCGCGTCCCGGTCTTCACCGGCCACTCGGAGGCCGTCCACGTCGAGCTGCGTGAGCCACTCGACCCCGACCAGGCGCGGGAGGCCTTCGCCGCCGTGCCCGGGGTGGTCGTCGTGGACGAGCCGGCCGCGTCCCGCTACCCGCTGGCGACCGAGGCCGCCGGCCAGGACCAGATCTTCGTCGGCCGGGTGCGACGGGACGTGTCGGTCCCCGACGGCCGCGGCCTCGCCTTCTGGGTGGTCAGCGACAACCTGCGCAAGGGTGCCGCCACGAACGCCGTGCAGATCGCCGAGCTGGTGGCCGCCCGCGGGTGGCTCGCGCCCGCGTCACGCCGGGCCGGACGCGCCGCGTGACGGGCGAGGAGCGACGCGCAGCCCTGGCGGCCATCGACGACGAGGTCCGCGGCTGCACCCGCTGCCGGCTGGCCGCTGCCCGGACCCATGCCGTGCCCGGGGAGGGCAGCGCCGACACCGAGGTCGTCTTCGTCGGCGAGGGCCCGGGGCAGCACGAGGACGAGCAGGGAAAGCCGTTCGTCGGCGCCGCGGGCAGCCTCCTCACCGACCTGCTGCGCTCGATCGGCTGGCGGCGCGACGAGGTCTTCATCACCAACGTCGTCAAGTGCCGCCCGCCCGGCAACCGCGACCCCGAGCCGGACGAGATGGCGGCCTGCGCTCCCTACCTGGCCCGCCAGCTGGCCGTCCTGGACCCCGCGGTCGTGGTGACCCTGGGCCGCTTCTCCCTCGGCACGTTCATGCCCGGCGCGCGGATCGGCACCGCGCACGGCACCGCGCGGCCGATCGACCCGGCCACCGGTGCGCCCGATGCGTCGGCGTTCGCCATGTACCACCCGGCGGCCGCGTTCCGTCAGGCCGCCCTTCGCGACACGCTCTTCCAGGACATGGCTCAGCTGCCGCAGGTGCTCCTCGATGGGCGCGCGCGACGCGCCGCCCGCGCCGGAACGCACGCGCCGGCCGCACCGGCGCCGGCCGCAGAGGCGGGCGAGATCGGCCCGGTCGAGCTGGCCGCCATCGCGGCCGAGGCCACCATCGGACCGGATCCCGTCGATCCCGACCAGATGCGGCTCTTCTGATGGCCGGCGCGAACAGCACGCCGCTGCGCATCATCCCGCTCGGCGGGGTGGGCGAGATCGGCAAGAACATGTACGTCTTCGAGTACGGGGACGAGATCGTCGTCATCGATTGCGGCCTGATGTTCCCCGACGAGGAGATGTTCGGCATCGACCTGGTCGTGCCCGACGTGACGTACCTGCGCGAGCGGCGGGACCACGTCAAGGCGTTCCTGATCACCCACGCCCACGAGGATCATGTCGGCGGGTTGCCCTACGTGCTGCCCGACTTCCCCGGCGTGCCCGTGTACGCCTCCACGCTGGCGCGCGGCCTGCTCGGCAACAAGATCAAGGAGCACCACCTCACCAATAACCCCATCCGGGCCATGGAGGCTGGCGACACGGTCGACCTTGGGGCGTTCCAGGCGACGGCCTTCCGCATCGGCCACTCGATCCCCGACGCGATGGGCGTGGCCCTGCGCACGCCGCTCGGCACGGTGGTCCATACCGGCGACTTCAAGTTCGACCACACCCCGGTGGACGGCAAGCTGTCCGACTTCGCCCTGCTGGCCCGCCTGGGCGCGGAGGGCGTGCTGTGCCTGCTGTCCGACTCGACGCGGGCGGAGAACCCCGGCTACACGCCCTCCGAGCGGACCGTCGGCGAGGCCTTCCGCGAGATCATGGAGCCGCTCGACGGGCGCGTCATCGTGGCCACCTTCGCCAGCAACATCGCGCGGGTGCAGCAGGTCCTGGACGCCTCGGCCAGCTTCGGCCGCCAGGTGGCCGTCATCGGCCGGTCGATGGAGCAGAACTTCCGCATCGCGACCGACCTGGGCTACCTGCGCTACGACCCGGCCATGATCGTGGCCAAGGACCGCATCAAGGACGTGCCGGACAGGCAGCTGGTCATCGCCACGACCGGCGCCCAGGGCGAGCCCATGGCGGGCCTGGCGCGGATGGCCAACCGCGACCACCGCTGGGTGGAGATCGGACCGGGTGACACGGTCATCGTCAGCGCCAGCCCCATCCCGGGCAACGAGGAGGAGGTCTCGCGCACCATCGACAACCTCTTCAAGAACGGCGCCAACGTCTACTACCACGCCATCAAGCGGGCTCACGTGTCCGGCCACGGCAGCCAGGAAGAGCTCAAGCTGATGCTGGGCCTGACCAAGCCGCGGGCCTTCATCCCCATGCACGGCGAGTTCCGCATGCTCGTCCAGCACGGGCGGCTGGCGGCCGAGACGGGCGTCGCTCCGGACCGCATCTTCATCATCGAGAACGGGCAGCCCATCGAGTTCCTGCCCGACGGCACGGCGCGGCGCGGGGTGCCGGTGACCGCCGGCTACGTCTACGTGGACGGCCTGTCGGTGGGGGAGGTGGGCGACGTCGTCCTGCGCGACCGACGCGCGCTGGCGAACGACGGCATGTTCCTCGTCGTCGTCACGGTGGACAAGCAGAGCGGCACCCTGGTGGGCCGGCCGGAGATCATCACCACGGGCTTCCTGGCCACCCCGGACGACCCCCTCATCGCCGCCGCCGCTGACCGCGTCCGCGAGTCGCTGCTCACGCCGGGCGACCACATCAGCGAGGTCGGCCTGATGAAGACGATGATCAAGGACGGCCTCTCCCGCTTCCTGTACGAACGGACCAAGCGGCGCCCGATGGTCTTCCCAGTGGTCGTGGAGCTGTAGATGGCACCCCGCCGCCGGACCACCCGGCCGCCCGCCCGCGGCACGCGCCGGACGCGCTCGCCGGGGCTGGACCTCGGCATCTCGCCCCAGACCGCACGGGCCCTCGTGGGCGTGGCGCTGCTGGTGATCGGCGCGGTGACCCTCATCGCGCTCATGCTGCCGGCCGGCGGTGTGCTCAACCGCTACGTCTCGGAGTTCCTGCGGCCGGCCTTCGGGCAGGGCGCATGGCTCCTGCCGCTGGTCCTCATCGCGGCCGGCTTCCTGGTCGAACGCGGACCGGGGACGGGCACTGGCTGGGGCGTCACCACCCTCGGCGGGGCCCTCATCTTCCTGGGCGGGCTCGGCCTGATCCAGCTGGTCTGGGGGCATGGCACCGCGCCGGCCCAGCTGGCCGCCGCCGGGGGATGGGTCGGCCAGGCCCTGGCCGGCCCGACGGCCGCGTTGGTCAGCCCGGCCGGCGCCTTCGTGGTGCTGGCCGGGGTCGTCACGGCGGGCCTGCTGCTGCTCCTGAACTCGACGATCCGGGGTCTCCTCCACCCGGTGGCTGCCGGTGGCCGAGCCCTCGCCGGCGTCATGGCCGGGCCGGACGCGCCGCCCGGGCGCGCCACGAGCGCCGATCGGGGGACCGCCGGTGACGGGGCCGGTGGGCTGCGCGGCGGCGCCCAAGGCGCCAACGGCCGACGCGGCCACGACGCCGCACCCGGCGGGGCCGCGGCCGGCGCACCGGACCTCCCGTCACCC
This sequence comes from Candidatus Sulfotelmatobacter sp., assembly GCA_035622975.1. Classification (GTDB taxonomy): domain Bacteria; phylum Chloroflexota; class Limnocylindria; order Limnocylindrales; family CSP1-4; genus DASPUH01. The sequence continues at coordinate 962 of DASPUH010000007.1, read as the reverse complement.
GTCGCGAGCCCTGCCCCGATGAGCCAGACGGTGTGGGCCGGCGGACGCGTCGCCGGGGCCGCGGCGACGGTCGCCGTAGCGGTGCCGGCCGTCTCGGCCACGGGCGACGACGAGCTGCTGGAAGCGGAGGACGCGCCCAAGCCGCTCCACGAGCGGCCGTGGCTGCTGCCGGGGGTGGCCCTGCTGGACCCGCCGCTGCCCGAGGGCGGGACGGAAGGCCTGGACCATGACCGCAACATCCGCATCATCGAGGAGAAACTGCGCAGCTTCCAGATCCCGGCCACGGTCAGCCGCTTCAACGAGGGCCCCGTGGTGACGCAATACGAGGTGCGCCCGGACGCCCGCATCAAGCTGTCGCGCATCGAGTCGCTGGCCGACGACCTGGCCATGGCCCTGGCCGCCCGCAGCATCCGCATCGAGGCGCCCATCCCCGGCAAGGACGTGGTGGGCATCGAGATCCCCAACCACCTCAGCGAGATCGTGGGCTTCCGCGAGCTCATCACCGACGCCGACATGCTGGCCGCCACGAGCCGCCTGACCTTCGCCCTCGGGCGTGACGTCTCCGGCCAGGCCTACGCCGTGGACCTCGCCAAGATGCCGCACCTGCTCATCGCCGGGGCCACCGGCTCCGGCAAATCGGTGTGCGTCAACGCCCTCATCACGAGCCTCCTCATGCGGGCCACGCCGGCGGAGGTACGCCTCGTCCTCATCGACCTCAAGCGGGTCGAGCTGGCCCCGTTCGACGGCCTGCCCCACCTGCTCACCAACGTCATCGTGGAGGCGGCGGAAGCGCGCGCCGCCCTCTACTGGGCGGTGGCCCAGATGGAGGATCGCTACAAGGCCCTGGCAGCCAAGGCCGAGCGCAACATCACCGCCTACAACGCCAGTCCGCGGGTCTCGCCGGACGAGCGCCTGCCATACCTCGTGATCATCATCGACGAACTGGCCGACCTGATCATGCG
>DASPUH010000006.1:0-2467 GCA_035622975.1 Candidatus Sulfotelmatobacter sp. | reverse complement strand
CCGACGCGGCGACGCGACCGCCGCCCACGGGTCGCCGGCCACCCAGCCCTCCCGCCGGGCGTGGCGGTAGAAGGCGCGCAGGGCGGAGATGCGGGCCCCGATCGAGTTGCGGCCGAGGCCGCGCTCCTGGAGGGCGCCCAGGTAGGCCCGCAGCGTGAGACGGTCCGGCCGGCGCCAGTCACCACCGGGCCGGGCGGCGAGCCAGTCCAGGAACTGGGCGGCCGCGGTCGCGTACGCCCGGCGGGTGTGGACAGAGAGATCGCGCGCCTCCAGCGCGCGCCGGTAGGACGCGAGCGCCGCCGCGCCCGTCACGCGGCGGTCGAGCGGGCCGCTCGAGTGCCGGCGCGTCGCTTCGTGCCACCCGGCCGGCGGGCACGGGTGCCACCAACGCGGGCGGCGGGCCGTCTGGCGACCAGCGCTGCCGGATCGGGCGGCCCGCCCGCCAGGCTCAGGCCGACCAGCGCCGCCGGCTCCATCGCCGGCAGGTCCACCGCAGCGCCGCAGCGCAGGCACAGGCCGCCCTCCGCACGGCGCGCGACAGGGCCCAGATCCGCGTCATGCAGCGCGCCGGTCGGCTCCAGGTTGATCGTGAAGTCGCAGGCGGGGTAGCGCGAACAGCCCCAGAAGACGTTGCCCGTCCGTCGGGCCCGGCGCGAGATGAGGTGGCCTTGGCCGCACTTGGGGCATGAGACCTCGAAACCCAGCGGCGCAGGTGGCGGCGGGCCATCCTTGCGGATGTACCGGCACGCCGGGTACCGCGAGCAGCCCACGAACGGCCCGAACCGGCCCTGACGCGCCGTGAGTACCCCCTGCCCGCACTCGGGGCACGCCTCACCGGTACCTGGCAGGGCCGGCGGCTCGTCACCCGGCAGCGGCCGGGTCTCCTGGTGCTCCGGGTAGAGCGAGCAGGCCAGGAAGCGGCCCGTCCGGCCGAGCCGGATGACCATGGGGTGGCCCAGGGAGCAGACCTCATCGGTGGGTTCGGTCGTGAAGTCGGCCCGCCGCAGCTCCCGGCGCTTCTCATCGACGCGCGTCTTGAGGGGCCCGTAGAACTCCGTCAGGAGGGGCACCCAAGCCTGCCGCCCGCGAGCCACGTCGTCCAGTCGCTCCTCCATACGAGCCGTGAAGGCCACGTCGACGAACTCGCCGAAGTGCTCTACCAGCAGGTCGGTGACGATCCCAGCCACCGGCTCGGGCCGCAGGCGGCGGTCCTCGACTCGCACGTAGCCGCGGTCGAGGATGGTCGAGATCGTGGCGGCGTAGGTGCTCGGGCGACCGATGCCGTGCTCCTCGAGGGCCTTGATGAGGGTCGCCTCGGTGAAGCGCGGCGGCGGCTCGGTGAAGTGCTGGGTGGGCTCGACATCCAGGATGGCGGCGCGATCGCCGTCCGCAAGCGGCGGGAGCTGGCCCTCCACCTCATCGGCCACCTCGTCGTCGCGGCCTTCCGTGTAGACCCGGGCGAAGCCATCGAACAGCGTCCGCGTGGCGCTGGCGCGAAGGCCGTACCGAGCGGCGTCCAGCTCGACTGTCGTCGTCTCGAGCCGCTTCTCTGCCATCTGGGAGGCCAGGGCCCGCTGCCAGATCAGCCGGTAGAGGCGCAGCTCCTCCGGCTTCAGGTGGCCGGCCAGGGCGTCGGGGTCGCGGGCGAAGCTGGTCGGCCGGATCGCCTCGTGTGCCTCCTGGGCGCCCTTGCTGCGGGTGCGGTGGACCCGGCCGCGGGGCATCGCGTAGGGCGTGCCGAAGCGGGCGGCGATCACCTCGCGGGCCTCGCCCATGGCCACGCCGGCCATCTGGGTCGAGTCGGTGCGCATGTAGGTGATGAGGCCCACGTGCCCCTCGCCGAGGTCCAGGCCCTCGTAGAGCCGCTGGGCGATCGACATCGTGCGCCGCGGGCTGAAGGAAAGCTTGCGGCTGGCTTCCTGCTGCAGCGTGCTGGTGGTGAACGGGGCGGCCGGGCTGCGTTTGGAGGGGCGGGTGGAGACCTTGGCGACGACCACCATCGCCCCGGTCAGCGCGTCGCGATGGCGCACCGCGCCGGCCTCGTCGGGGATCTCCAGCGGCGCATCGTCGAAGCGCACCACGTCGGCCGCGAAGACCGTCCCGTCGGCAGCCGCGAGGTGGGCCACGAGCGTCCAGTACTCACGTGTCCGGAAGGCTTCGATGGCTCGCTCCCGCTCGACGACGAGGCGCACAGCCACGGACTGGACGCGGCCGGCAGACAAGCCGCCGCGCACCTTCCGCGAGAGGAGCGGGCTGAGGGTGTAGCCCACCAGCCGATCGACGATGCGGCGGGTCTGCTGCGCGTCGACCAGGTCCATGTCGATCTGCCGCGGATTGGCGAACGCGCTGCGGATGGCACCCTCGGTGATCTCCCCGAAGGTCACCCGCTGTTGCTTGTCGCCGGGGATGTGGGCGGCCTCGGCCACGTGCCAGGCGATGGCCTCCCCTTCGCGGTCGAGGTCGGTGG
>DASPUH010000005.1:0-25436 GCA_035622975.1 Candidatus Sulfotelmatobacter sp. | reverse complement strand
ACAACGGGACGACGTACCACTTCGCCGGTCTCCCGCCTACGGTGATCGCCTTTGTGCCCTTCACGATCCTCCCGGAGGCGATAGCAACCTTCCTCTGGGTCATCCTGTCGGCGCTCGCGGCGGTCATCATCGTGCGTCGGCTGCACCTGGCCTGGTGGTACCTGTTGTTCCCACCCGTGCTCGTCAGCGTATGGGCCGGAAACCCTCAGCTGCCGCTCATCGCCTTGATCTTGGTCGGGGGCGCCTCGCTTGCACCTCTGTTGAAGATCTACGCCTTGGTCCCGCTGGTTGGGGAGGGCCGATGGCGCGCTGTCGCGCTGGCGCTCGCCCTTGTCGCGGCGACCATGCTCGTCGCGCCATCGTTATGGGCGACGTACCTTGGGGAATGGTCGACTCTGGCAGCGCGACAAGTCACCGAGGCGCACGGGGGGCTGTCGGCCTGGGGCCTACCGCTCCCGTTCCTCGGGCTGACCGTCGCGGCGCTCGGGGTGGTTGCACTCCTCGACCCCAGAGCAGCTGGGTGGCTGGCTGTGCCCATCCTGTGGCCCGGGAGCCAGCTGCAATATGGGACCATGGCTCTTCCCGTCGCCGGCCCATTGACGCTCGGGCTCCTCGCCGTGCAGCTGCCGTACTTACCTGCGCTCATAGCATTCGGGTATGCGGCTCACGCCATCTGGCGGCGACGGCCGAACATTCAAATTCAGGCGTCGAAACCGCCCGGCAACGCGCATCGCCTAGCTACCAGCCGCCGCCGCTGACGCTCGCCGGAACTGTCGGTACGGCCGAGCAATCGGGGTCTTGTTCATCCGCAAGGCCCACCCTGGCTAGAGGAGCGGCGTCGCCGACGGACCCCGGCTTCTTTGTGAGCAACTGACCGCGGCTCCGCTCCAGCGAGGTGAGCGACCTTTCCAGTGGTGTAACTCACTCGAGCTTGGCGCCGCTCGAGTAGCGCCTGGGCCGCGAGCGCAACAGGCGGAGCGCCGGGGATCGGCAGCGAGAATCCGACGGCGAGCAGCGGGCTCAGCTCGGGCAGCGACAACGCTGCGTAGTGAATCTGTGTGTGAGGCCACAGCACCGGGACGGCAAGCCATCCGGCCCTCCGCAGCCCGACAGCCGCAAGGCCGACCACCGCGATGGGCAGCAGCAACGGCACATCGAACGCGGATAGGCTCGCCGTCTGGGCGACGAGGGTGGCGGTCACGATCGGCAGGTCGTGGATGAATAGACCCCACGGCAGGACTGCCGCGGAGATCGCGAGGAGGGCGACGCACGCGAAGATGGGTCGCCATCGACGCTCACCGAGGAGCGGTGCGAAGGCGTAGATCTTCACAAGCGGCGCGATCGCGTTGGCGACCGGACCGACGGCAACGAGGCACGCCACGACCACGGGCTCAGGGTTCGCGGGCACGATGGCTTGTGCTAGGGGCGGGAATAGCACCCACCACCACGGCAAGTTCAAACGCCGGATGACGAATGCAACGGCAAGCAGGTCTATCACCAGCCAGACGAGAGCCGTCACGATCGAGGGTAGGAACGCGAATGGCACGTAAAGCAGCAGCGTTGGGGGAGGTGCCCCGAAGGCGGTCCCCCCCTCGGAAACCAGCCACGGGTCGCCGCCGGTGAGCCACGCCTTCGTGGCGTCCGAGTAGAGCACGGCATCCGTGAGGAGCCGGAGCGAGAGGAAGTCCCGGATGTTAGGCAGGACGTACCAGCAGTCGGCTACCACGAACCACAGCGTCAGCCAGTTGCGGCGGATCAAGACCCACGTGAGGCGCAGCGACGGCATCAGTGTTCTACCACTTCAGGCGGTGGCTCTACAGGGTGGCCGCAGCTCCAGCCGGAACATCGCGTAGAGCATCGTCAGGGTGTGGAGGTAGAAGGCGGGCACGGCCAGCGTCGCCGCCACGGGCACCGTCCAGCGGCGGCCGGTGAGGGCGCCCCACACGACGATCACGACCGCTGGCGGCAGGCGCAGCCAGATGGGGATGGCCAGCTCGCTCACGCCGCCCGTGCCGGTGTTGTTCTGCAGGACACCGAACCAGTCGGGCCACAGGCTGGGCGCCAGCGCGAACGACACTACGGCGACGGCCACGGTGGCCGCTAGCGCGACGGCCAGCGCGCGCCACTCCCGCCGGACGGCGAACCACAGCAGGCCGATGCCCGGCGTGACCTTGGTCAGCAGCACGATCGCCCAGGTGGCCGGGTAGCGGAAGCCCAGCACGATGGCCACCGCCAAAAAGACGTGGATGTTGCCGGACACGAGCTCGGGGCTGGCCAGCAGCAGGAACGGCACCTGCCAGGACCACGGCAGCGGCCGCAGCAGCCACAGCAGGCCCACGCCCTCGGCGACGACCCAGATGGCGGCAAAGGCCGGGAACGGGACCTGCGTCAGGGGCCAGATCAGCTGCGCGAAGGCCGGCGAATAGAGGAAGGCGTCGCGGCCGCCCACCACGGCGCCGGCATAGAGGTGCCCGAGGTCGGTGGCCCAGTAGGCGTGGGCATCCAGGAAGCCCTGGCCGCCGATCAGGATCAGCAGGTACAGGCCGGTGAACATCAGGCCGGCCACCCAGAGGCCGGCGTGGACCGCCCGCAGGCGAGCGGGCGTGACCCAGGCGGGCCACGCCGCGGTGCTCAGGGCCGTGCGGCTGCCCAGTAGCGCTCGGCGTAGCCGGAGATGCCGCCCTCCAGCGCCACCCGGGCGTGGTAGCGGGCGAGGCCGTCCAGCATGGCCTGGTCGCTGTCGAACATGTGCGTCACCTGGCTGCCGTAGAGGCGCAGGCCGGCGGCCTTGTGCTCCATCTGGTCCCCGATGTCGGCGTACTCGGCGGTCAGGCCCAGTCCCGGGGGCAGCTCCGGCGGGCCGTCGGGCAGCTCCGCCGGCCGATGGAAGTCATGCCACCAGGCGTACGGGAAGTCCTCGTAGAAGCACAGCCTGCCGCTGAAGTCGGGTCCGGGCATGACCCACCGGCGGCCCTCCTCCAGGAGGGCCAGGCCCACCTCCCGGCACTGCTGGTGATCCACGTGGTTGCCCACTGCCAGCGGGAAGTAGACCGCCTGCGGCTCCAAACGCAGGATCTCACGCCGCAGGATGTCGTACGGCGCCGCGTCGTCCGCCCGGACCCCGCCGAGGAGCTCCTCGTCGCCGACGTAGCCGCGGAAGACGGCATCGGGCAGTTCGAGCGAGAGGAGCGACACCTCGGCGAAGTAGGCGTAGCGCTCGTCTTCGATGCGCCGGATCGCCATCGCGTCGGTGGCCCGGAAGTCCACGACCTCATCGCTGCCCTGGTTGCCGATCGAGTCGGCAAGCGGTCGCTCGGGCGTCTCCACGTTGGTGATGTTCGCGCTGCGCGTCCATGCGGCTCGCTGCCAGAACTGGCGCGCCTGGGTGGCGGCGCGTTCCTGCGTCACGGTGATGCGGGCCGGATCGGCCGCCCATGGTGTGGCGTGGGCCGGCATGTCCACGTCCGAGGGGATGTTGTCGCGGCGGAAGGCCTGGGTGTTGGGCCAGACGGCCTTGGAGCCGAAGCCCAGCGCCGCGCGCTGGTAGTCGGTCAGGTCGTCCTCATCCCGGGGCCCGCCCGAGTAGACGGAGATGATCGTCACGTTCTGGCCCAGTTCGCGCAGGCTGCCGATCAGCCCGCCACAGGAGAGGGCCGCGTCGTCCGGGTGGGGCGAGACGAAGACGTGCGTCACGGGGGCGAGGATACCTGCCGCGCGAAGCCTATGTCCCGGGAGTCGGCGTCAGGGTGGGCTCCAGGCTGGGGCTGGGGGTGGGCCCCGCGCTGGTCGAGGCGGACGGCTCCACCGAGCCTGAAGCGGACGGCGCGACCGAGCCTGAGGCGGACGGCTCCACCGAGGGGGTCTCGGTCGGCGGGATCGTTGCGGTGGGGGTGGCCGTCCCCAGCGGCGGGTAGGTCTGGCAGGGCGTGGGCGATGGTGCGGGCGAGCCCGTGCCGGTCGGCGAGGGCGAGGGCGAGGGCGAAGGGGACGGCGAAGGCGTCGGGCTCGGTGTCGGCGAGGGCGTGGCGGTCGCGGAGGCGGACGCGCCGGGAGATGTGGCGGGCGTGACGGTCGGCGGGATCGTCTCGGTGGCGGTCGGGCTGGCCGTCTCGATGTTGCAGTAGGGCAGCGTCGGACTGGGCGTGACTATGGGGGTGAAGACACCACCGACGCCCAGGAAGATGCCATTGAGGAAGATGCCCACGAACACCAGGACGATGACGACGACCCAGATCTTGGAGCCGCGGTCATCGATGTACGGCAGGACCTCCTGCCCGGCAACCGGCGCGGTCGCGGGAGCGGATGGGCTGACGGGGCCCCTGCCTCGCCCGGCGCGGGCCCGGGCGGCCGCCGGCGAGGCCGCGACGGCAGCGGCGGCCTCCTCGAGGGCCCGCTCCTTGGCCGCCTGGGTCTCCTCCGCCTCGTGGTCCTCGAAGTCCTCGGGGGCGGGCTCGTCCGCGGGGGTCGCGTCGAGCTCGGGCTCGAGGGCGTCGTCGGGTCCAGTCGTATCGGTCATGCGGGGTCCAGGTCTCCTCGCGGGGTAACGGCTGCGTAGTATGCCGTGTCAGGCCTCCCGCATGGCAGGCAGGGCCAGGGCGATCACCCCACAGGCCACGGTGATGGCCCCGAAGCCGCTCAACACCAGGCCCACGGGCAGGATCTGCGCGAGCAGCCCGGAGGCGCCCATGCCCAGGGTCATGGACCCGTACACAAGCCCCGAGCGGAACGAGACCACGCGCCCCATGAGTTCCGGCGGGGTGAGCTGGGCGAAGAGCGTCTGGGTGGGCACGATGTATACCAGGTTGGCCACGCCGGTCACGACGCAGGCCCCCGCGGCCACCCAGACGCTGCTGGTCAGGCCGATCGCCACCAGCCCGCCGCCGGAGATCAGGAGACCCAGCGCCACCAGCCAGCCCTTGGCGACGCGCGTCCCGATGACCCCCATGGCCAGTCCACCGAAGAGGTTGCCCAGCCCGATCGCGGTCTCCATCGTGGTGTAGTTCGTGGGGTAGGCGATCGTGCTCGTGTCCAGCGCCCGAGCCGCGTAGACCAGGGCGAGCGCCACCAGTGCCCCGGTGGACATCTGGGCCAGGGCCGTGACGAGCGTGTTCTGCCAGAGCGCGGGCTGCCGGCGCAGGAAGTGGACGCCGTCGCGGAATTCGCGGATCAGGGGCCCGATCCGCCCGGCGGTGGCGGACGCGGCGGTGCGCACCACGGGCGGGATGACGAGGCCCAGGATCACGACGCCGCTCACGAGGTAGCTGGCCGCATCGGCCCAGAAGGCGATCGTAAGGGCCGAGCCAAGGATGGCCACGAACAAGCCGGCGATGGGGTAGCCCGCCAGGTCGGCCAGGGTCTCCGACGTCCACAAGGCGCTGTTGGCGGCCATGAGGTCGTCACGGGCGACGATGCGCGGGACCGCGGCGTTCTTGGCCGCCCGGAAGAAGACGCTGACGCAGGTGATGACGAAGACGATCGGGAACGCGTACCAGACGTCCTGGGCCGCCGCGAGGGGAAGCGCCACCACCAGCGCCGCCCGCAGGAAGTCGGCCGTGATCATCGTGACACGCTGGTCCCATCGGTCCACGAGCGTCCCGGCGATCGCCGCCACGAAGAGGTTCGGCACGGCCGCCACCAGGAAGACCAGGGCGGTGGCGAGGGGGGACCCGGTGACGCCGAAGACCAGCACGCCGAGTGCCACCTGGTGGATGCGGTCGCCGAAAGCGCTCACCGTCTGGCCGAACCAGAAGGCGGAGAAACGCGCGTCCAGCGCCAGGCGCACGAGCGGTTGCTGGCGCAGGTGGCCCAGGATCGAGCCGACCGTCCCGCCCGCCGCCGTGCCCGCCTTGGTGGGGTCGAAGGCGCCCGAGCCCAGGCCCGTGGCGGTCGCGCTGGGGTAGGTCGTGCCGTACGTGGGGTAGGGCTGCAGATAGGCTCCGGTCGCCGCCGTGGCGTAGGTGCCGGCGAAGGCGAGCCCGCCGCCCGCCGTGACCTGGGCCCGCGCATCGTGCCTCATGAGCGTGGCGAACACGAACCATCCCAGGCCGACCGACAGGAACACGTCGCCCACGCTGGCCACGTTGCGCAGCACCGGGAAGGGGATGGGCAGGATGTCGCCGAGCGGCGCCGCCTGGAGCAGGATGTTGATGCCGGTCGGGTCAGGCAGGAGGCGGTGGAACTGCGGGATCAGGTCGGAGGCGCTCATCCCGGCCGCCTGCAGCGCGCCCGCCCACACCGGCATCCAGCCGCCGTTGGCGATCATGGCCACGGCATTGGCCGCCACACCGACGCCGGCCACGAGCAGGCCCGGCTGGTCGCGGTTCAGCCAGAGCGCGTAGAGCAGGATGCCGAAGCTCAGGGCGAACAGCGGCAGGCGGAGCTGTCCCACCCCTTGGACGTCCAGTCGCAGCGCCAGTTCCGTGCCGTACCGCACGATGACGGCGAGGAAGAGCAGGACCGGTGCCCGGAGGCGAACGTCAAGCAGGCTTGCCGGCCGGCCGCCGAGCCCAAGGGCGAGCAGGATCCCGACGACCATGCCCGTGATCAGCATGGCGTCGGCCCAAGGGTGGCGCCTGGGTAGGCGCACGCCCGGTCACGGCAGGGCACATCTGGCACGCGGCCGACTCTAGCGGCTGCGCATCGCCTGGGGAACGCCGGTGAATGACGTACGGGACGAGTCCGGCTGTGGCGTGCTAGGAGGCGGCGTCTCTGGGGCTCGCCGCTTCCGGGCGGGTCGGCACGGCGTCCGGGCGGGTCGTCATGGGCTTGGGGCCGGCGGCCACGGCCTCCGAGCGGGTGGCCGCAGCCTCCGCCCGCGCCGCGGCCGCCTGACCCAGCAGCGGGATCGGCCGGGGAGCGACTGGTGGCCGCCCTGGATCGGCGACATTGCGCACCCAGTGCGTGCGAGCGAAGGCGTCGAGCACGATCGGGTCGAACTGGATGCCGGCGTAGCGGCGCAGTTCCAGGAGCGCCTGCTCACGCGTCAGTGGCTGGAGGCGATACGGACGGGCTGCTGTCATAGCCTCGAACGCGTCGGCGACGTGCAGGATGCGGGCCAGCTTGGGGATGGCCTCACCGACCAGGTGATCGGGGTAGCCAGATCCGTTGTACCACTCGTGGTGGTGGCGGATGATCGGCAGCTCGGGCTTGAGGCGTTCGACTTCCATGATGATCTCGGCACCCAGGACCGGGTGCATGTTCATCTGGATGCGCTCTTCCTTATTGAGGCGCTCCGGCTTCAGCAGCACCGCGTCCGCGACACCGATCTTGCCGATGTCGTGAAGGAGCCCGCCCCACTCGAGGGCCTCGATCTCCGCCTCCGAGCAGCGCATCTGCCGCCCGATGGTGACTGCGATCTCCTGCACGTTCCGGCTGTGGTTGGAGGTGTAGGGGTCCTTCTTGTCCACCGCCGACGACAACGCCCGGATCGTCTGGGTGAACATGCTCCGGATCTCGACGACGTTCTTGAACGCGCCCCGTGTCGATGCGAGCGGGAGTGCAAACAGCAACGTCGCCCACCACCCGATCGTCGCGTACACGTAGGCGACCAGCCACGCTAGCGGCGCCAGGGCGAGCATGCTGGCGGCCACGAATCGGATGTCGCCAAAGAGGACCGAGCGGATGGAGGTCCGGTCGCGCAGGGCCACGCCGGTGATCCCGAGGAACGTGTTGAGGGTGTAGTACACCGCGCCGCTCACCGTGACGGCGACCAGACTCCGTGGAGTCGCCTCGAAGGCACCCGGCGTGGAGAGACCGAGGTAGGTCACGGCAGCCGCAATCGCCGGAAGGGTCACAATGGCGTGGTTGTAGAGCGTCCCGTACCACGGAACATCGCCTCGCAGTTCACGACGTTCTGTGGTACCGAAGGCAGCTGCCAAGCCTGCCGCCGTGGGCCCGCCAAGTACGCCCGCCGCCAGTAGCGCGCTGCCCGACACGCTGACCTGCGACCCGCGCGGGAGTTTGATCGGGGACGCAGACAGGAGCAGAGTCGCGGCGACCCAGAAGGTAACCCCAAGTGGGCCGAAAGACGCGGGGATCGGGTATAGGAAGACGGCAGCAGCCAGCGCACAAACGCTGGCTGCTGCTACGCAAGCGATTAGGGCCCTGAGTGCGGTACTCACGGGGGCGCGAAGCTCCGCAGCATCCTGACGGTATCGTAAGGTGCCGTCATCGGCGCACTCAGTAGGCCGAAAGTACTAGCTGCTACAGCAGGTGAACTCCAGCGCCGCCAGCAAGCAGCACCGCTCCGAGCGAACCTGCGAGCATCAAGGCACGCGCCAAGCGCGACCTCATGGTCTTCCTACCAGGTCTTGATAGTCATGGTCCCGACTCCTCTAGCCGCGATCGCGAGATCGCGTCGATGGCCGTCGTCGGGTGCACTACTCGCTCAGCGCCACCCCAAGTGCCCAGTTCAGGCGGCGCTTCCCCGCGTCCGAAGGACTCCCCCTACCAGTACCAAAGTACCTGTAGGCGTTAGGACTGTAGGTGTGGCCTCGAAAGGGGGTCAATACGCCTAGTTGCGTATGGGATGCGCCGGACGGGTGGCCAAGAAGGGGTTTGTCGAGATCTCGTCGAGCGTCGGTGGCTCGGCACCGTACTCATCACGAAACAGCGCGGCGTAATGCGAATACGCCTCGGATGCAGCAGGACGCGAACCAGCCGTTGCGAGCGTCCACACCAGGGCCTCGTGCAGATCGGGGTTCCGCGGATCGACTTGGAGTGCCGTGCGGGCGAGCGAAGCGGCGCCAGCTAGGTCTCCGAGCTGAACCAGCTGGCGCTCAGCGGCGACCAAGAGGTCTAAGTACGTCCCGTGGAGGAACGCGCGCCAATCAATGGACCACTCCTCGTACTCGAAATCCGGGGCGAACCGGCCCGAGTACTTCGCGAGTGCCGGCAGCATCGCGTCGAGTGATCGGTCGGGCTGGCGCAACAGGCTCCTCGCTGCGGTCTGAAACTCAACACTTGCTAGCTTCACCAATTCGGCGGGGAGGCTGACCAGTTCCTCCTCGTGCCGGACATAGTCGACGGAGACTCCGTCCTCATACCAGGGATCCAGAGAGCGCCGAAGGAAGTACATGGTTTGGTTGAGGCTGTTGGAGGCGGCTGCGGGGGCCAATGCCGGCCACAGGTCATCAAGCACTTGTTCGCGAGTCGCCGACTGGCGAGGTCGCGATGCGAGATACATGATCAGCGAGGAGCACTTTCGTCGCATGTCCGCCGCTAGCAGGATCCGATTGCCGATCACCAATCTCGTCTCACCGAGATCGAAGATCTCCAGCGTCGGACTCGCCCGTTCGGCGAGGCGCTGCGCTAGCTTGATACCTCGACCGATGGCTCCGCTTGTGCGCTCAAAGGCGCGCAGTAGTGGCACGTCCTCGACCGCGCCGATTGATTCGAGAAGCTGAGCCGCCAATAAGGACGACGGATTGGGTTTGGCGACGATGCGACCTCGGGCCGCCAGCCGCCAGCGGCCGGGTCGTTCGTGGGCGCTATTCAGCACGACGTCCGGAATGCGACCCCCCAGGTCGAGACCAGCAACTATCGTGTCGGCCGTATCGAGCAGCGTCAGCTTGCTCCGTTGCGCCGCCACGTCGAGAGCCTGTTGAAACGAGAGGCCGTCGCCAGTGGCTACCGCACCAATGAGCTGAAGGCGCAGGGCGACTGAAGTAGCGCCGACCTCTTTGGCACGCCGAAGAGCTGGGTTGATCAAGGCTGCGGCTGCCTCGTTCAGCCCACGACGGAGTAGCACCGAGGCCCTGAGATAGTCGAGTTGGACCTCAGGAACGAAGACCATCTGGGCCCCCGTGGCCGGCATCGAGTCCAGGGTGGCCTCAGCCACATCTGTGTCGCCGACGATCAGCGCGATACTCGCGCGGGCCATAGCGCTCGTAGCAGACGAAGCGCCGGGAGGAGGTACGGCGGACGTGAGCGGTCTCCGAGTTGGAACGGGGTCCATCGGAGACCAGCCAAGGGCGGCCTGTAGGTATGCGACCTCCGAGCGTGCATCACCGTCCGGGTCTGGATCGAGCGCTCTGGCGACGTCCCCGTGCTCCCCTGCGAGCGCCCAGCGGCCCATCTCCGCGGCGCAGATAGCCATTACGGCGTGGGTCGATGCGCTAGCCCGACTGTCACGCCGAGCCTGACTGAAGCATTCGATTGCTCGAATGCCGCAGCGGTACCCGTCTTCCGGAAGTGCGGCGGCCCGAAATGCCTCGAGAGCGTTGTGGTAGCTCACGGCGGCGAAGTAGGTGAACCCTTCGCGTTCGCAGTCCGCGCCGAGGCGCTCCAAAGTTCGCGCCATCGCCTCTAGGTTCGTGATGGGCCTGAGGTACAACGCCGAAAACGCTCCAGCCAGCCTCCTGACGAGGGGGACACTCGCGTCATCTAGGAGGATGTCCTCCACAACGTCTTCCGCCGTGGCTAGGTCACCCGCGATGAAGGACGCCCGCAGCAAGACGTGCCGGATCAACGAGCGCATCTGCGGCTGGACGGTGGACAGCTCCAACCGCTCTAGACGGCTGACGGCACCACCAACAGCACCCTCCTCTATCTCGCGGAGTGCGAAGATCACCTGGACCGCGGGGGCGTCCGGCTCGGACGGGAACCGGTCGAGGAGGTCGGCGGCGACGCCCCAGGCGCCCGTGCCGATGGCGACGAGCAGTGAGTCGCTCATGACACGGACGGCCTGAGTGGGATCTCCCGCCTCGAGGTAGTGGTAGCAGGCCGTAAGCCAATCGTCCGCCTCCGCGGCTGTCGCGACCCTCAGGTGACGCTGGCGGATCACATCCGCGCCGACGTCATCGCTGAGTTGCCGCAGCAGGAACTCGCGGAGGAGGGGGTGGAAGCGGTAGCCGCGACCGGACTCACCGCGCCGGCCGATGAGGCCCAGGTCGTCGGCTGCCTCGATCCAGCTGCGGGCGGTCTGGGTGGTGGGCGGTTCCGGATCGTCGGCGAAGATGGCCGCGACAAGCGACGGCACGATGCGGCGCAGGATCGCGGAGCCGACCAGGAACCGGCGCAGATTCGGGGTCAGTTCGCGGAGCACTTCCTGGGCGAGGAAGTCATAGATAGGACCCTGGGTGCCGCTCATAGCCCGCGTGAACGCGCGCACCTCGAGGGCCGATCGCCCTCGGATCGAGGACCGGAAGAGCTGCAGGCTGGCGGCCCAGCCTTCTGTGCGCTGTTCGAGCTGGTCCAGCACATCCGGCTCGAGCGGTTGCTGGTACGTCTCGGTGAACAGCGTGTCGGTCTCCGCACGCGAGAAGCGCAGGTCGTCCGTCGTCAACTCGGCGACCTGGCCCTGTGCCATCGGCCGCGCCAGTTCCAGGTCGGGCCGCCGGCGGCTGGCGATCAACACGGAGAGGCTGGACGGCGCCTCACGGAGCAGGCGCGCCACGATCTCACGGGCATCCGCGCTGTGATCGACGAGGTGATAGTCGTCCAGGATCAGCACGGCGGGGTGATCGAAGCGGGTGATGTCCGCCAGGAGCGCGTCGATGATGCGGTCGCGCGACTGGTCCGCCGTCGCCAGCTGGTCGAGCAGATCCAGGGTCGCCTGGCCGAACGCCGGGTCCTGCTCGCGGTACGCCGCGATCAGGTAATTGGTGAGCGAGATCCAGTCCGCATCCGTGTGATCGAGCTTCAGCCAGAGCACCGGCACGTTCGAGCGACGGCCATAGTCCGCGAGGAGCGTCGTCTTGCCGTAGCCGGCCTCGGCGATCACGAGCGTGAGACGCTGCCTGAGGTGCCGTCGCAACCAGTCGATGAGGCGCCCGCGCGTGAGCGTTTCCTCGCGCAGGAGCGGCGCCGTGATCTTGGTTCGCGAGATGGAGCGGAAGCCGGCTGGCCACTCGCTCGTGGACGGAGGCTCCGGCCGGGGCACCGCTGGGGACGGCATGACCTGCACCACCGATCGGTCACGGCTCCAGGCGGGCGGCTGGGCGGCCGCATCGAGGCGCCTGGCTGGCGGCGCCAAGGCTACCGCGGGCCGTTCGATGGTGTCGAGAGGTGCGGTCCGGTGGGCATCGGGCATGGCGGCAGTCTGCTGGACTGCGATAACCAGCCGCTTAGCTGCGCCTCACGGCCGTGCCCATGGAAACGGTGCATCGAGGCAACGGCGCGCCCCTGGCGCGCCGGGGATCAGGCCGGGGCGGTCGCCGAGGTCGTGGCCATACGAACCACGTCGAAGCAGGAGCTGCAGTACACCGGCCGGTCGTTGCGCGGTGCGAAGGGCACCATCGCCTGCTGGCCGCACCTGGCGCACACGGCGGCGTGGTACTCGCGCGCGGCGCCGGCCGTGCGGTTCTGCTTGGCCACGGCGCGGCACGAGGTGCAGCGCTGCGGGTCGTTCTGCAGGCCTTTGCTGGCAAAGAACGCTTGCTCACCAGCGGAGAAGAGGAACGAATCCCCGCAGTCCCGGCAGGTGAGTGTCCGATCCTGGTACACCCTCGCCCGACCTCCCTCGGCGGCGGCACAGCCGTCGCGGTCCGTCCCGGTACCGGGTCGGCGGGTCGGGCGCACGCCCTCCATCCGTCGCGTCCGTGGCCACTGTCGTCCCTTGGCCGGTTGAGGCGCGACTATAGGCACGCCGCAGGAGCGTGCGCAAGATGGAATCGCTACGCGTATTCCTCCGCGTAGCGTTCCGAGTCGGCGTAACTGGTGAAGCGGGTCTGGCCCTTCTTGAACCAGAGCTTCACCTCGCCCGTGGGGCCGTTGCGGTGCTTGGCCAGCCGGAGGTTCACGACCTCGCCCTCGGCGTCGTTGTCCTCCGCGCCCCGTTCCTTCTCCCGCCACAGGAACATGACCAGGTCGGCGTCCTGCTCGATGCTGCCCGACTCGCGCAGGTCCGACAGGCGCGGTTCCTTGGATTCCCGCATCTCAGCCTGGCGTGAGAGCTGCGACAGGGCCACGACCGGCACGTCGAGTTCGCGCGCCAGGGCCTTGAGGCCCCGGGAGATCTCCGACACCTCCTGCACCCGGTTGGCGTCCCGGGACACGAAATTCGACTGCATCAGCTGGAGGTAGTCCACGATCAACATGTCCAGCCCCGACTCAGCCTGCAGGCGGCGCGCCTTCGTGCGCAGCTCCATGGTCGAGATGTTGGGCGTGTCGTCGATGAAGACGGGCGCCTCGGCGAGGGCATTCATGGCCGGGGCCAGACGCGTGAAGTCCATCTCCTCCAGGAAGCCGGTCCGCAGGCGCTGCGAGTTGATGCGGGCGACCGACGACAGCAATCGCAGCACCAGCTGCTCCTTGCTCATCTCCAGGCTGAACACGCCGACGGTCTTGCCTTCGGTGACCGAGGCGTACTCGGCGAGATTGAGGGCCAGGCTCGTCTTGCCCACGGATGGACGGGAGGCGACGATCACCAGATCCGACTTCTGAAGCCCCGTGGTCAGGGCATCCAGGTCGCGGAAACCGGTGCGCACGCCGTTGATCTCGCCCTTGTGCTCGTGCAGGTAGTCCAACCGGTCGTAGGCGGAGTGCAGCAGCGTGCGCAGGGGGCTGAAGCCGGTCTCCACCCGCTTCTGGCTGACGGCGAACAGCTCCTGCTCGGCGCGATCGATGGCCTCCCCCACGTCGGGGCCATCCTCGTAGCCGATGCCGGCGATGCGCCCGGCGGCCCCGATCAGGTTCCGCAGCACCGCCTTGCGTTCGACGATGCGGGCGTAGTACACGGCGTTGACGGCCGTTGGCGTCAGGTTGATGAGGCTCGTCAGGTAGGCGGCCCCGCCGACCTGTTCGAGGACACCCTCGCGCTCCAGGACCTCCGACACGGTGACGATGTCGATCGGCTCACGGCGTTCGTACAGGTCCAGGATCGCGCCGTAGATGGTGCCGTGGTGGCCGCGGTAGAAGTCGGCCGGGCGGAGGAGGTCGGCGACCTCGATGACCGCGTCGCGGTCGATCAGCAGCGCGCCCAGGACGGACTGCTCGGCGTCGATGGATTGCGGGGGCAGGCGATCGATGGACACGACGGCTCCATGGATGAAACGGGCGGTGGCCCGCGATGGTGCGCCGCGGCGGGTCGACGATGGCTGCCGTCAGGTACCGCCAGCGGCGGTTGTCGACGGTCTGTCTCCCCAAAGATGGGTATCTGCGGTGGAGGGCCGTGGATGGGCGGTGGATGGGTCGGCAGCGGGACGGTGGACGAAGGGCTCAGTCGAGGCGGCGGATGACCCCGATCAGCTTGCCCTGGATGCGTACGTCGTCGTAGACCATGGGTTCGTAGCGGCTGTTGGCCGGCTGCAGGCGCACCCGACCGCCCTCCTTGAAGAAGCGCTTGAGGGTGACCGCGTTCTCCTCCACCTGGGCGACCACGATGTCCCCGTTGCGAGCGGTGTCCTGGGGCCGGATGACGACGTAGTCGCCGTCCTCGATGTGGGCATCGATCATGGAGTCGCCGCGCACCTTCAGGAGGTATGCGTCGCCGCTGGGGGCGAGGAACTCCGGCACCGCGAGCGTCTCGCTGGCATCCTGGTACGCCTCGATAGGGCCGCCGGCGGCGATCTCGCCGAGGACCACCAGGAGGTGGCTGTCCAGGGCCGCGACCTGCGGCAGGAGTTCGCTGGTGAGCCCCGCATGGAGGGCTGCCGTCGGGGTGAGCCGCAGGGCGCGCGAACGCGTGGCGCCGCGTTCCAGGTAGCCGTCGCGCTCCAGCGCCTCCAGGTGATGGTGGACCGCCGACGTGGAAGCCAACCCGACGGCCTGAGCGATCTCGCGAACGGACGGCGGATAGCCTCGCGCTCGGAGGGTTGCGGCGATGTACTCGATGATGCGTTGCTTGCGGGCGGCGTCGTGCTTGGTCACAGCGCCTCCTTTCGAGGCGATGCTACCGAACGTCTGTTCGATTGTCAAGCCGTCGTGCAGGACGGCAGAGTGCGCCCGCTATACTCCACCCTCCGATGGCCTCTCGATCCCGTTCGCCGCGCCGACGCGGCTTCATGCGGGCTTTCAACTACCTCGCGTTCATGCCGCTCGCCTCGCGCGCGCCCACGTACGGGCGTCTCCTCGCGGCGCTCCTGGCCGACACCCGGGTGCCGTGGACCCACAAGGCCATCCTGGGGCTTGCCGTGGGCTATGTCCTGTCGCCGGTGGACCTCGTGCCGGACTTCGTGCCCGTGCTGGGGGCCATGGACGACGTGGCGGTCACGATGCTGGCGGTGGATCTGTTCCTGGAGCGGATCCCCGACGAGGTGCTCAACCAGAAGCTCCTCGAGCTGGGTATCGAGCGCAACGCCTTGGAGCGCGACCTGGCCCAGGTGCGCCGCATGATCCCGCGGCCCGTGCGCCGCGTCGTGGGCGAGCTGCCGGTGGTCATCGAGACGGGCGCCTCCCTCGTCCGCGGCGCCCTCGCTGCGGCACGCCGGACCGGCCTGGACCGCCGCCTGCGCGAATGGCTCGAGGAGTCCACGCACGAACCAGGCCTGGAGGTACGACCCGCGTGAAGGTGATCCTGACCAGCGACGTGGAGAAGCTCGGCAAGAGCGGCGAGCTCAAGGACGTCGCCGACGGGTACGCGCGCAACTTCCTGATCCGCCAGAAGCTGGCCGTCCCCGCCGCCGGGGGCGCCTATCGGGCGTGGCAGCACGACATCGCCAGCCGCGAGGAGAAGCGCAAGCGCGAGCGCGAGGAGGCGGAGATCGCCGCCACGCGCATCGGCAGCACGACCCTCACCATGGGCGTCAAGGTGGGTGACGGGGGCAAACTCTACGGTTCGATCACGGCCAAGGACATCGCCGACGCCCTGGGCCGGCGGGGCATCGAGGTCGACCGCCACAAGGTGGACCTGGAAGAGCCACTCAAGAGCCTCGGCACGTACAAGGTGGCGGTCAAGGTGTACGCCGGCATGTCGCCCGAGGTCACGGTAGTGGTCGAGCCCAAGGGCTGACCCGCGCGCCCCGGGGCGCGCGATGATGGCGCCATGACTGGCGCCGCGGCGACGATCCTGCACGTCGACCTGGACGCATTCTTCGCCGCCGTCGAGCAGCGGGATCGCCCCGAGCTGCGGGGCCAGCCGGTGGTCGTCGGTGGCGGCGGGCCGCACGACCGCGGGGTGGTGTCGGCCGCTTCGTACGAGGCGCGCCGCTTCGGCATCCGCTCGGCGATGCCCCTGCGGACGGCCGGACGGCTGTGCCCGCCAGCCGTCTTCCTGCCCGTCGATGGCGCCAAGTACAGCGCGGTCAGCCGGCAGGTCATGGCCATCCTGCGCCGCTTCACGCCACGGGTGGAGCAGATCTCGATCGACGAGGCCTTCCTGGACGTGGCCGGTTCCGAGCCGCTCTTCGGCCCGCCGGAGGAGATCGCGCACCGCATCCGGGCGGCGATCCGGGATGAGCTGCAGCTGACCGCGTCGGTCGGTGTGGCGACCACCAAGCTGGTGGCCAAGGTCGCTTCAGACCTGCGCAAGCCGGATGCCCTGGTGGTGGTCCCTCCGGGCGAGGAGGCCGCGTTCCTGGCGCCGCTCGGCATCGAGCGCCTGTGGGGCGTGGGGCCGCGGACGCGCGACGTGCTGGCCGAGTACGGGGTGCGCACGATCGGCGACCTCGCGCGCCTGCCCGCGGACACCCTCGAGCGCCGCCTGGGCCGCCACGGCCCCGAACTCCTCGCCCGTGCCTGCGGCGTGGATCCCTCCCCGGTGGGCGACGGCCAGGAGGCCAAGTCGGTGGGCCATGAGCACACGTTCGACGTGGACACGGCCAGCACGGAGGTCATCGAACGGACCCTGCTGGCATTGGCCGACGGGGTGGCCGGGCGACTGCGGGCGGGTCACCTGCGAGCGCGGACCGTGGCCGTCAAGGTGCGCGCCAGCGACTTCACCACGCTGACCCGCCAGCGCACGCTCTCCCAGCCGACCGACGAGACCGATGTCATCTGGCGCACCGCCCTCGACCTGGCACGCCCGCAGGTACGCGGCATCCGCGTCCGGCTGCTCGGCATCTCCACCAGCCAGTTCGTGGCGGAAGAGCAGATGCCGCTCCTCGAGGGTGCCGCGACCCGCCGGCAGCGCGCCGTCGAGGCTGCCGACCGCATCCGTGAACGCTTCGGCCCGCGGTCCATCACCCGTGCCCGCCTGCTGGGCTCCAACGTGGCCCAACCGTTCGAGCGGGATCCGAAGACCGCGCCCGAGGCGCGTCGCATCGGCCGGCCGCGCCCGGGGTCTTGACATCGAACGCCTGTTCGATTAGGTTCTTCTCCGCAACAGAACGGATGTTCTCAGTCGGCTGCCCCCGCCGGCGTGAGGCCGCACCGTGGTGGAAAGGAGCCGGCGCATGTCCCTGGTCCAGATCACCCCCTTGGAGGTTCGGGTGCGCGCCGACTGGCTGAGCGGCCGCCCGCGGCGCATGCGTCTCGCCGGCGAGGATGTGCCCATCGTGGCGGTGGAGCAGGTTCGCGACGAGTCATCCGCCTATCCCGCCGCGCGCGGGCCGCGCACCACGTTCAAGGTCCGTACCCCGACCAACCGCCTCGTGCTGGCCTTCGAGCATCGCCGGCGCCGCTGGCTCCTCGAGGGTCTCGATCCCGAACTTCCCGCCCTGGCGCCGGCGGCCTGATCACCGACCCCTCTCCGGTCGATCGGGTCGCTCGCGCTAGTGCCGCGTCGATCCGCCCCGCTCGGTCCCCACCCGGGCGGGGCGCGGTCGCCGCACGGCCGCTCGCCTCTGCGCGTGCGAGAATCGGCATGTGAGTGACGAACCATCCGGCTTCGGGGACGTGACGCTGGACTCGTTCACCTCGCATCTGGCGTCAGCTGAGCCCGTGCCGGGCGGCGGCAGCGCGGCTGCCGTGGCCGCGAGCCTTGGCGCATCGCTCGCGGTGATGGTCGCGCGCCTGTCGGAGGGCCGCCCCCGATACGCAGCCCACGCCGCTACCCATCTGCGGGCGATCGACGCGGGAGAGGCGGCTCGCCGTCGGTTCATCGAGCTCGCCGACATCGACGCGCGCGCGTACGGCGGATACGCGGCGGCGATGAAGCTGCCGCGCGAGACGGACGCCGAACGGGCGGCGCGCGCGGCAGCGATCGCGGAGGCCGCCAGGGCGTCGACCCTCGCGCCGCTGGATACGGTCCGCTTGTGCGCCTCGGTCGTCCAGATCGTCGATGCCCTGGCCGGCCGGAGCAACGTCAACGCGGCGAGCGACCTCGACGTCGCCGCGCTCCTGCTGGAGGCGTCGGCGGAAGGCGCAGCGGCGAACGTGCGCATCAACCTGCCGTCGGTGACGGACGCCCCGTTCGTGGCCGAGGTGCAGGACGAGGTCGGGCGGGCCCTCGCCACCACGCACCGCGTCGCCGCGGAGGTGCGGCGGATCGTGGCGGAAGGTACGGCTCGCGAGCCGGAGGCCGGCTGAGGTATCGCGCCGGGCTCTTGCCCGATCTGCTTGACATGCGTACTATCTCCGGGTCGCCGGTCGTGGCGGCACGGACCCGTGTACCGCGAGGGAGTCGCACCGGATGCTCGAGACCGAGCCGCAGACGCAGCCGCTGATCAACCTTCCGCTCGCTCCGACGCAACCTGACCTTGTGCGCCTGACCGATGCGGCGGCCACCAAGCTGCGCGAGTTGACGGCTCAGGAGCCGAATCCCGCCATGGGCCTGCGGGTCTACGTGTACAGCGGCGGGTGTTCGGGGTTCCGCTACGGGATGATGCTGGAGGACCAGCCCACGGCTGACGACGTGACGGTCAGCAGCAACGGCGTCACGGTGTACGTCGACGGCCAGAGCACGCAGTACCTCACGGGCTCGGAGATCGACTACGTCGACACGCTCATGGGGGCCGGTTTCACGGTCAACAACCCCAACGCGGTCTCGGCGTGCGGTTGCGGGAGCAGTTTCCGCACCGCTGACTCGGCGGGCGCCCCGGGAGCCTGCCACCACTGATCGACGCAGCCGGCCTCAGCCGCCGGTCACCGCGTAGATCCAGAGCCCATCCGTCGCATCCACCAGCAGCGGCGTGAGCGTCTGCCCGCCGACCGTGGCCGTGGTCGCGACCTCCAGCGCAGCGTAGGTGGGCCCGGACGCGTCCGCTGCCCGCGAGTGGACCACAAGGTCCGTCTTCTCGAGCAGCCCGGGTGAGGCGGCCAGGAGCGATGCGCTCGTGCTACCCAGCCGGGTCAGCGGCACACCAAGGTCGGCGGCGAGCAGCGTGCGCATCGGCACGGGGACGACGAGCACCAGCGGGCGCTGATCCGGGGCGGCGGCGAGGTCGCCGGTCCCGGGAAGACGGGCCAGCGCTGCCTGCAGGACCGGCACCGCCTCGCGCTCATTCGCCGCAACATCGCGGGCCTGCGTGGCGGCCGCCGTGGTCGCCCGGTCCAGGATCGCGGGCGGCCAGCCGAACAGGAGGGCCACTGCCGCCGCCACGGTAACGGCTCCAGCGAGCCCTGCCATCCTGCGTGACGGCCGTGAGGCGGCCCAGCGGGGCCATCGGCCGCGGCCAAGGCGCGTGATCTCCTCCGCCGCACGACCCACGCCGATGCCGGCGGCGAAGAACACCGCGAGGTCGACCGGCACCGCATACCGGGTCGCCACGAACGTGCCGCGGAGCGACAGGAAGAAGAGGAACGCCACGATCCCCGGCCCGAGCGCGGTCAGGCCCACGGCGACGGCCCAGCGACGTCGCTGCAGCAGCGACAGCCCGCCGACGACCGCGAAGACGGCGAAGCCGACCAGATCCAGGTAGCGGTAGGCGAGGAACCGCGCCAGGGTCGCGGGCCGCATGATCCGGCTGACACCGACCGCCTCCGAGTAGCGGACCGCGACCGAGGCCCAGAACAGCGGGTCGCCGGTCAGCAGCCAGTCGTGCACGAGCATCACGGGCAGGGCGCCGAAGCCAACGAGGAGCCACCACGCGCCGCGTGGCACGCGGACGCGTGGTTCTCGCCGGCCTACGAGCCAGGCCAGGACCAGCACGACCGCCGCCGCGCCGACCACGATGAGGCCCTCCAGACGGGCGAGGGAGGCAAGGCCGAGAAGCACCCCGGCCAGGGCGTACCGTGGGCGTGGCGCCGTTGCCGCCAGGCCTGCGGCCGTCCACCCCAGCAACGCCCATGGCACGGCCGACGCGATCACCAGCTCGCCGGCCAGGCTGGGTGAGGCGATCAGCGCCACCGCGACGAAGGCCGCGGCGATGGGCCCTGCCAGCCGCGCCGCGAGCCACGTGGCGAAGGCGACCGCCACCGCGTAGGCACCGATGGTCGCCAGCGAGATCGCCCGCCAGTCGTGGGTGAGGCCGTAGACCACGCCGTAGACGACCGTAAGCAACGGCTTGGGCGTCGTGCTGATGAACGACTCGAGGTGCCGGCCCTGTACCAGCCGCATGAAGTGGAGGACCGAGCTGCCCACGTCGAAGCTGACCGGGCCTGCCTCGAAGGGCTGGACGACGGCCAGCGCGGCGGCCGCCGCGACCAACCCCACCAGCACCAGGCATAGCGTCGCCAGCCGAGGCGACACCATCGGCGACCCCCCGCCGGCCATGCGGTCAGCCGTCGGCGAACCGCTCCTCTCGCCAGGGGTCGGCGTCGTTGTGGTAGCCGTATCGCTCCCAGAAGCCCAGCTGGTCGTGGTCCAGGAACTCGAGGGCCCGGAGCCACTTGGCGCTCTTCCAGAAGTAGCGCTTGGGCACGAACAGCCGCAGCGGCCCGCCGTGTTCCGCCTCGAGGGGCTTGCCGTCGAACGAATCGGCCAGCAGCACGTCGTCGTCGTCGAGCACCGCCAGCGGCAAGTTGGCGGTGTACCCCTGCTCGCAGTGAGCCACCACGTACCGCGCCGACGGACGCACCTGCGCCAGGCCAAGGATGTCCTGGATGGCGACGCCTTCGAAGTCGGTGTCCAGCTTCGTCCAGCGAGTGACGCAGTGGATGTCGGTGTGCACGGTCTTGCGCGGGAGGCGCTGGTAGTCGGCCCAGGTGAGGGTGAGCGGGTTGTCGACCTGCCCATAGACCCGCAGTTCCCAGTGACCAAGGTCGATGCGGGGCACCGAGCCGTAGTGCAGCACGGGGAACTTCTCGGTCACGTACTGGCCCGGGGGCACCCTCCGCTTCTGCTCATCGGTGAGCGGCGCGCGGCCCATCAGGCGTCCCAGCACGGTGGTCTCGCCCGGCCTACGCGTCGTCGAGCGCGCGGTCGACCGCCCGCAGGATGAAGCGCGAGGCCTCGGCACTCTTGCCGCCCAGGCGCTGGCCATCCTCCTGGTCGAGCGCGGTGGCCAGGTCGCTGAGGGCCTGGTCCAGGGATGGGGTCCGCACGAGGTCGCCGGCCGTGAACGCGGCCTCCAGGCGCGCCGTCGCCGCGCGCGCGTTTTCGACCGCGTGGCCCTTGGCGGCGATGAGTTCGCGCACCTGGGCCCGGGCGACGGCGGCTGCTGGGCCGCTCGTGGTCACCTCGACCTCAACCGGCGGGCGAGAGCGTCGCCAGGTCCGCGGGTCGGTCGCCCGCACCCTCTGAACCAGCAACCTCGTCTTCCAGCCGGCCCGGCCGCCACTCGGTGGAGAGGATGCCCATCTGGACTTCGTCGACGTAGTGGCCGTCACGCCAGATCGCCTCGCGGAGACGGCCCTCCACGTGGAAGCCGGCCTTCTGGTACGCCCTGATGGCCCGCTCGTTGAAGGCGAACACGCTCAGGCCGACCCGATGGAGGCCCAGCCGTCGGAACGCGTGGTCCAGCATCAGCTCGGTCGCCTCGGTGCCCATGCCGCGGCCCCACGCGTCGGGCTCCCCGATCGTGATGTGGAAGAGGGCCGACCCGTTGTCCGGGTCGAGGGCGCTGAACGTGGTCAGGCCGATGAGGCGATCGCCGGGCCGTTCGTGGATGGCGTAGGCCAGCGCCTCGGGGGCGATCAGGCGCGTGCGGAAGAACTGGGCCACCTCTTCGGTGGTCATGGGCCGCAGCTGATAGCGGGTCAGGCGGGCCAGCTCGGGGTCCCGGTACCACCGCACGACGGTCGGCAGGTTCTCCTGGCGGTGGCGCCGCAGGGTGACCGAGCGGCCCTGGATGGCCGCGGGATGCCACTGGTCTCGATCGAGCTCGGCCGACATCGGAGGGCGATGCTATACCATCGCCCGGATGCGCCGTTGGAGCGAGACGGCCGAGCGCGTGACGGCCACGAGCCGCACCTCGGAGAAGGTCCGCCTCCTGGCCGAATACCTTCGCACGCTCACGCCGGCCGAGTTGCCGACGGCCGTGACCTTCTTCACCGGGCGCCCCTTCCCCGAGCGGGATCCCCGTGTCCTGGGCCTGGGATGGGCCGCCATCGGCGAGGTGGTGCAGGCGGAGGCGGACGCGGCTCCGGGGGCCCTCGGCCGGGCCTACGATCGCTCGTCCGACCTCGGCCGGGCCGTCTTCGACGTGCTGGACGAGTCACGGCGTCGTCCGTCGGGCGAGCTGCCGGCGCTGACGGACGTGCGCGACACGTTCGCCGCCATCGCCGCCGCGAGCGGCGCGGAGGCCAAGGCCGTGCCCTTCCGGACGCTCCTCTGGCGGAGCGACCCGCTCGTCGCCAAGTACCTCGTCAAGGTCATCAGCGGCGACATGCGCATCGGCCTCCGCGAGGGCAACCTGGAGGCCGCCATCGCCGCCGCGTTCGGGCAGGCCCTGCCGGCCGTCCAGTGGGCCGGCATGTTGACCGGCGACCTGGGGCACACCGCGGAGCTGGCGCGCGATGACCGGCTGGGCGAGGCCGAGCTGACCCTCTTCCGCCCCCTCAAGTCGATGCTCGCCTCGCCGGCCGCGGACGTGGCGGAGGTGGTCGCGCGACTGGGCACACCCGTCTGGGTGGAGGACAAGTACGACGGCATCCGCGCCCAGCTGCACCGGCTGGGGGGCGAGACCCGCCTGTACAGCCGCGACCTGCACGACGTCTCGGGCCAGTTCCCCGAGGTCATCGCCGCGGCCGGCGAGCTCGCCTGGTCGGGCATCCTCGACGGCGAGCTGCTGGCCTGGCGCGACGGCACCGCACTGCCCTTCCAGCGACTGCAGGGCCGCCTCGGCCGCAAACGTCCCGCCGTTTCGGTGCTGGTTGCCACGCCCGTCATCTTCGTCGCGTTCGACCTGCTTGCCAGCGGCGGGCGGGATACGACGCCGGAGCCACTCCTGCGGATCCCGCTGCGAGAGCGCCGCGCGCGGCTCGAGCAGCTCGGGCTGGCCGGCCGCGCCGGCTTCGGCCTGTCGCATCGGGAGACGGCCACCTCGGCGGCCGAGCTCGACGAGCGGTTCGCGGCAGCCCGCGCCCGGGGCAACGAAGGGCTCATGGTCAAGGACCCGGAGAGCGGCTACTCACCCGGTCGGCGTGGCTTCGGTTGGCTCAAGCTCAAGCGGCCGCTGGCGACCTTGGACTGCGTGGTGGTCGGCGTCGAGGTCGGCCACGGGAAGCGGCACGGTGTGCTGTCCGACTACACGTTCGCCGTGCGCGACGACCGGCCGGATGCAGTGCATCCCCTGGCCACGATCGGCAAGGCCTACAGCGGCCTGACGGACGCCGAGCTGGCGGACATGACGCGGTGGTTCACCGACCACACCATCTCGCTCCACGGCCGCTATCGCGTGGTGGAGCCCACGATCGTCGTGGAGGTGGCCTTCGACGTCATCCAGCGGTCGAGCCGTCACGCCTCCGGGTATGCCCTGCGGTTCCCGCGCATCGCCCGGCTGCGCGACGACAAGGGCCCCGAGGAGGTCGACCGGTTGTCCACGGTGGCCGCCCTCGAGGCCCGCCTCGCGGCGGGCGCCCACGTGGCGGTCGAGACGAGCGCCTGACGACGCGTCAGCGGTCGACGGGCAGGTCGGGGCGCGCGCCCCAGTCCGACCAGCCGGCGTCATACAGGGCGACGTCGGGGTAGCCCAGGAGCTCCAGCACGAAGGCCGCCTTGGCCGCGGCGATGCCGCTCCCGTCGTAGGTCACCACGCGGCGCCCCCGCTGGACGCCGGCGTCGCTGAACAGATGGCTGCAAGTCTCGGCATCCTGGAAGGTCTGGTCGCCGGGCACGGTGAGGAGCGTGGCCGGGACGTTCAGCGCGCCCGGGATGTGGCCCAGGCGCACCGCGTTGCCGCCGTGGCCGCGGTACTCCGCAGGTGCCCGCACGTCCACCAGGTCCACCTCGCGCGACCCAAGCAGGGCCCGCACGTCGCCCGTCGAAAGCACCCGGCTGGGCTCCATGCGGGGCGTGAACGTCGCGGGCTCCGCCGACGGATGGGCCGCGGTCGAGATGGGGCGGCCACTGGAGCGCCAGGCGACCCAGCCGCCATCGAGGACGCGGACGCTCTCGAAGCCGTACACCTGCAGGCTCCACCACACCCGCCCGGCGTAGAGCGAGGCGGTGTCGTCGTACAGCACGGCCGTCATGCCGTCGCCGACGCCGGCGCCGGCCATCGCCCGGGCGACCGCCTCCGGCCCGGCCAGCTGGAACGGCACGGCCTGGTCGCGGTCGACAAGCTCGTTGGCCCAGTCCAGGAACGCTGCTCCGGGGATGTGGCCCTCCGCGTGCAGCTGGCGAGCGGAGCCGTCCACGCGGTAGCGGCAGTCGACGACCCGCACACCCTGGCGACCCAGGTGCTCGGCCAGCCAATCGGGGCTCGCGAGGAGCTCTGGCCGAGCGTAGGTGCCGCCCATCGACGGCTATGATAGCCGCCCATGGTCGCGCCCTTTCAGCCCGGCCCGGACAAGGTCGCGACGATCCGAGCGGCCCTCCCGGCAACGGGAGCGGGCATCTACCTCGACACCGCCACGGCGGGCCCGCTCTCCGTCGACGGCGTGGCGGCGATGCGCGAGCTGCTGGCCTACGAGGAGCGCATCGGCCGCGCCGATGTCGATTCGCGCGATGCGTTTCGCGAGCGGGCCGCCGAGGCGTGCGCGGTGCTGGCGACGTTGATCGGTGCCACCCCGGATGCCGTCGAGCTCAGCCCCGGCACGGCCGCGGGGCTGGCGTGGGCCGCCGGCCTGCCCGCCTGGCGGCCCGGCCAGCGCCTCGTCTCGACCGACCGGGAGCACCCTGCGGTAGCGGCCGTCCTGGCCACGCTGGCCGCCAGCCACGACGTCGAGCTCGTTCGCGTGCCGGTCGGCGACGCGAGCGATGATGACCTGGTGGCGCGTTTCGCGGCGGTCGTGGACCGCCGCACCCGCCTGTTGGCCGTGAGCCACGTGACGTGGGACACGGGGACAGTCCTCCCCGTCGGGCGGCTGGCCGCGCTGGCGCGGGCCGCCGGGGCGTGGTCGGTCATCGACGGGGCGCAGGCCGTTGGCGCCATCCCCGTCGACGTGCCAGGGCTGGGGGCCGACGTCTACGCCTTCTCGGGCTACAAGTGGCTGTTGGGGCCGCAGGGCGTCGGCGGCCTGTGGCGGTCGCCGCGCGCCCAGGCAGCCGTTGACCCACCAGCGGCGACACTGCACCGGCCCTCCGTGGCCGCCGTGGCCCGCACCGTGGGGTGGCTGGAGATGCACGTCGGCCTGCC
>DASPUH010000004.1:0-9512 GCA_035622975.1 Candidatus Sulfotelmatobacter sp. | reverse complement strand
GAAGGCGCCGCGCTCGGCGCGGAAGATGACGAACTCGAAGCCGTACGTGCCGCCGGAGGCCGTGCGGAGGTGGCCGGTGTAGTACCACCACTCGGTCAGCCGGTCGTGGGGCCCGTCGTCGCGAGGGAAGGCCAGCGGCTGCGGATCAGGCAGCGCCGCCGGGGTGGGGCTGGGGCGCGGGACCTGCGGATGGGCCGCCGGGGCGTTGGCCAGAAGGGCCCCGTTGGCCGAGCAGGCCCCCAGGACGAACGCGGCCAGGATCGCCACCACGACCGCCTGCGCCAAAGTGGCTCCTTCGACGACTGGCAGGCGCGCGGCGATCCAGCGGGCGAGGCGGGCCGGCATCCACCAGTTCCAGCGGCCCAGGAGGCGCATCGTCGCCGGCACCAGGAGGGCCCGCACGACCGTCGCGTCGAGCGCCACAGCCACCGCCATGCCCAGGCCCAGGGCCTTGATGAGGACGACCTGCGAGAAGACGAACGAGCCGGCCACGATGACCACGACGAGGGCCGCGCTGGTCACGATCCGGCCGCTGCGCTCGAGGCCTCGGGCGACGGCCGTGCGGTTGTCGGCGCCCGCGTCATAGGCCTCCTTCATGCGGCTGAGCAGGAAGACCTCGTAGTCCATCGACAGCCCGAACAGGACGCAGAAGAGGATGACCGGCTGCGTCGTCTCCACGTAGCCCAGCGGCTGGAAGCCGATGAGGGCCGACAGGTTGCCGTCCTGGAAGATCCACACCAGGGCGCCGAAGCTGGCGATGATCGAGAGGCTGTTCATCACCAGCGCCTTGAGCGGCAGCACCACCGACCGCAGCAGCAGGAACAGCACCAGGTACGTGGTGATGAGGATGAAGAGGGCCGTGCGAGGAAAGTCCTGGCCCATCCGGGCGACCACGTCGGTCACCTCGGCCGCCCCGCCCGCGACCTGGACGGTGAGGCCGGCCGGGGGCGCCAGCGCGGAGGTCGGATCGCGTAGCGCGGCGACGAGATCGCGCCCCTGCGCCGCATTCGGACCGTAGGGGGTGGTCACGGTGAAGACCGTCAGGTCACCCTTCGTCGTGGCGGCCAGCGCCGCCGCGGCGAAACGGTCGGGCGGCCCACCGGGCGTCGCGTAGAGGAGCTGGTACTGGGCCCGCGTGAGGCGCGGGTCAAGGTCCACGAGGCCGTCGACGCGCACCACACGAGGATCGGACGCCAGCTCGCGGGAGTAGTCGTAGAGCTTGCCCATGACGACCGGGTTTGTGATCGGGGCGGAAGCCCGGATGGCCAGCTCGAGGGGCGCGAACGTCCCCTCCCCGAAGGTCGTGGACAGGATGTCGTAGGCCTGCCTGGACTGCAGGTCGGCGGGCAGGATCGTCTCATCGGGCGCGTCGAACTGGACGTGCAGGAAGGGCACCCCCAGCAGGACGAGGACGCCCAGCGTGGGCACGAAGACACGCCACGGGCGCTCCATCACCCAGTGCGCCAGCCGCGCCCATCGGCTTTCGGCCGGCGGCGCGCCCGGCGCGGGAGCCGGACGACGCAGCAGGCTGCGCACGGAGAGCGCCTCCAGCCGCGGACCCAGGACGGCCAGCACGGCCGGCAGCAGGGTCAGGGCGGCCAGCACGGCCATGCCCACCACGATCGCGCCGCCGACGCCGACCGAGCGCAGGATCATGAAGTCGAAGAGGACCAGGCCGATCAGGCCCAGCAGCACCGTGAACCCGCTGAAGAAGATGGCCCGGCCTGCCGTGGCGACGGTCACCCCCACCGCCTCGTCCACCGCTGCCCGGTCGATCGACCCGTCCGCTCGCCGCCCGCCACCCCGCCGGGCGAGCTCTTCGCGGAAGCGGCTGGTGAGCAGCAGCGAGTAGTCGACCCCCAGCCCCAGCCCCAGCAGCGTCGCCAGGTTCAGCACGAAGATGCTCATCGGCGTGGCGCTGGCCAGCAGGAAGATGGCGGCCAGGGCCAGCAGGACGGCCGACCCGCCCACGACGAGTGGCACGCCGGCCGCGACGATCCCGCCGAAGATGAGGACGAGCGCGATCGCCGCCAGCGGCAGGCTGACCAGCTCGGCGCGGCGCAGGTCCTCCTCGGACGCGATCTGGATATCGCCGTAGAACGCGGGCGCACCGCCGATCAGCGTGCGGATGCCCGGCTCCTCATGGAGGGCCGCCTGGACCGGCGCCATCGCCTGCGGCGAGTCATCCGGCGACAGGTCCAGGTCCACGATGTCATAGACGACCGTCCCGTCGGGGCTGACCTGGCGCGGCTGCAGCAGGTGGCTCTGGATGCCGGTCACATGCGCCGCGTGCGGGACATCGGCGATCGCCGCCGCGGCTGCCGTCTCGAACGCCGGCTCGCCCGCCCGCGACGAACCGGTCGACTCGATGACGATGGCCAGCACCGACGGCGGTACGCCGAGCTGGGCCAGCGTCGCGCGCGCTTGTTCGGACGGCAGGTCGGGCAGGGTGAACCCGCCCGCCTGGAGGGCCGAGCCGGCCCGTGGGGCGAACGGCACGGCAGCCACCAGGACGACGGCCCAGGCACCGATGACCCACCAGCGCCGGCGCGCCATGAGCAGGCCCAGGCGCTGGAATCGGGGCAGGCCGCCCGATCCTCGCGGGGAAGTGGTCGCCACGGCGCTCGGCGTCGCGGCGGCCTCAGGCCGCCGCTTCAACGACCTCGGAGCGGCACGTGATCTGGGCCACGCCTCGGATCGTGGCGATCACCGAGCAGTACCGCTCCTCGCTCATGGCCACCGCCCGCTGCACCTTCACCGGATCCAAGCCGTGGCCGCTGGCCAAAAACACGAGCGTGACCCGGGCGAACGCGAACGGCGGGCTGTCCAGCTGCTCGCCCTCCACGCTGACCTCGAGCGCGGTGAGATCCTGCCGCTGCTTGCGCAGGATCTCCACGACGTCCCAGGCGGAGCACGCGCCGGCCGCGGCCAGCAGCAGCTCGCTCGCGGAGAACCCCGCCGGGCGGCCTTCGTGGGGGGCGTTGATGTGCACCAGATGGCCGTGCAGGCCGCCCTGGGCCTCGAATCGATCGGCCTCAGGCTGCCATCTCACGAGGAC
Source organism: Candidatus Sulfotelmatobacter sp. (assembly GCA_035622975.1). Lineage (GTDB taxonomy): Bacteria > Chloroflexota > Limnocylindria > Limnocylindrales > CSP1-4 > DASPUH01. The sequence goes on along the minus strand of DASPUH010000004.1, from coordinate 6,454 downwards.
CGTCTTCACGGCCTCATGATGCGCCCTCGGCGGCTCGACGGCTGGCACGGCCCACGGCGATCGGCCCCACGATCCAGCGGGCCAGGAGGTACCCGGCGAAGCTCAGGCTGGTGACGTAGACGCTGACCGGCAGGTTGGTCGCCAGGGCAAGCAGGATCCCGCCCTGCACCGAGACCAGGGCGATGGCCACGCTGTAGATCGTGGCGCGGGCGGGGCTGACCGTCAGCCGCTCGGCGGTCGCCCCGGGGGTGATGAGCAGCGTCAGGATCAGCAGCACGCCGACCACCTGGATCGCCTCCGCGACGGCGGCGGCCATGATCAGCAGGAACGCGATGGCCAGCTCCCGCACCGGGACGCCGCGAGCCTCGGCGACCTCGGGATCGACCGTGGCGAAGGTCAGGGGCCGGTAGACGGCGGCCAGGGCGATGAGCGTGACCACCCCGATGCCGACCAGCAGCGCCACATCGCCCCGGCTGACGCCGGTGATCGAGCCGAACAGGATGCTGAAGGCCTGCGTCGCGTAGCGCGGGTAGAGCGACAGGAACAGCACGCCCAGGCCCAGGCCGAAGGCCATGGCGATGCCGACCACGGAGTCGCGCTCGCGCACCCGCACGCCCAGGGCCCCGATGAAGAGGGCCGTGATGGTCGTCCCGGCCATCAGGCCCACGACCGGTGAGGCGCCGACCAGGATCGCCCCGGCCGATCCGGTGAAGCCGAGTTCGGACAATGCGTGGACCGCGAACGCCATGTTGCGCATCACCACGAACCGGCTGACCACGCCGCAGACGATGCCCACCACCAGCCCCGCTGCGAGCGCGTTCTGGGCGAAGTCGTAGCCCAGCAGGTGCACGAGCTGGTCGATCATGGGGTCACCCGGAACGTGCGGCGATCCTCGTCGTCCGGGACCACGGGGAGGTGGTGCGGCTCCTCCATCTCGAAGCCGGATCCGCTGGACTCACCGACCACCAGGATCCGCCCGTGGACCCGCAGCACGTCGACGTGCGATCCGTACAGCGCCGTCATGCGCTCGGACGTCAGGACCTCGTCTGGCGTGCCCATCGCCCAGCGGCCGTTGACCACGAACAGGACCTGGTCCACCAGCGCCAGCACCGGGTTCACGTCGTGGGTCACGAAGAGGACCGTGCGCTCGCCGCCGGCCTGCCAGCCACCGATCAGGTCGGTGATCTCCTGCTGGTGGCGCAGGTCCAGGCTGGCGAGCGGCTCGTCGCACAGGAGCAGGCTCGGGTCGCCGACCAGCGCCTGGGCGATGCGCAGGCGCTGCTGCTCGCCGCCGGAGAGCCGGCCGATCGGCGCGTCGGCGAACGGCCCCGCCGCCACCTCCCGGATCGCCGTGTCGACGCGGCGGCGTGACGCCGCGCTGGGCCAGCCGATGCCCCACCGATGGCCATCCACGCCCAGCCGGACCAGGTCACGCCCGCGCAGCGGTAGGTCGGGGTCCAGGCTCTGGTGCTGGGGCACGTAGCCGATCCCCGGGTCCCCCCGCCGGGGTGCGTGGCCCAGCACCTCGACCTCGCCGGAGCGGAGGGCTATCAGGCCCAGGATGGCGCGGAGCAGCGACGTCTTGCCGGAGCCGTTGGGACCCAGGATCGCCACGAACGAGCCGGCCTCGAAGGCCAGCGACATGTCCGACCAGATGCGCCGCCCGTGATACTCCAGGGTCGCGGCATCGAAGCGGACCGCCGGGTCGGCCACGGCGTTCAGCCGCCCTGCGCCAGGGCGGCCTGCAGGGCCTGCAGCTGCGCCAGCTGCCAGTCCGGGTAGTGGGCGTACGCCGGGGGCATGGTCTCGGCCACGCCCACGACCGGGATCCCGTCCTGGTGGGCGAGGTCCTGGATGCGCTGGGTGATCGGCGTGGTCACCTGGCTGTTGTAGAGGAGCACCTTGACCTTGTGGCCGGTGAGGAGGTCCTCCTCCCCCGCCACGTCCGCGGGCGCCGGATCGGTACCCTCCTCGATCGCCTTCTGGAAACCCTCCGGCGTGAGCACCCGCAGACCGATAGCTGCCGCGACGTAGCCGGCCACCGGCTCGGTGAACGCCACGGGCGTGCCGCTGTACCGGACCTTCAGCGTGGCGATCTCGTCGGTCACGGGTTGCAGGGCGGCCAAGTACGCCTGCTCGTTCGCAGCGAAATCCGCGGCGTCGGCAGGATCGAGACGGCTCAGCGCCGTCGTCGCCGCCTGCGCCACTCGAGGCATCGTGCCCGGGTCGTACCAGATGTGCACGTTGACATCATCGGCGACACCCAGGAGCTGCTGTACGTCGATCACGACCCGCGACGGGTCCGGGGCCGCGCCCAGCAGCTGCTGCATGAAGTCGTCGTAGCCGATGCCGTTGACAATCACCACCCGGGCATCGGCCACCAGCGCCGCGGCCTGCGGGCTGGTCTCGAAGGCGTGCGGGTCGGCGTTGGGGTCGTTGAGGAGGCTCGTGGCCTGCACGTGGGGGCCCCCGATCTGGGCCAGCAGATCGGCGTAGAAGTTCTCCGTGCCGAGGACGGCCAGCGGCGCACCGGCACCCCCGCTCGGTGATGCACTTGGCCCGGCGGTGCACCCGGCGAGCGTCACGCCGAGGACCGTGATCAACAGGACCGCGCCAAGACTCCGTCTCATTCGCACGATCCTCTTTCCGCGACGCGTGCCCGTGCCAGCGATGGCGTGAGGAGTGATGATACCGAGTCTCATCAAGGCGTCAAGGCGCGGGTGCGTCTGCTACCCTGTCGCGGCCCAAGGAGAGGAGGCTTCATGGCCGCCCGACCGGTGACCGAGGGACGGTCGTCGCGCGATCGACACGTCATCGCGTTCGGCCTGGGGGTGCTGCTCGTGGCGGCCCTCGTCGTGCTCCTGCCGGACCTGACGCCGTCGGCCGGCGGGGGCCTAATCTCCGATCAGGCGCACGGCGTGATCGTGACGATCTCGCCACCCACCGGACCCCAGGGACCCACCGGCACGGTCAGGTTCCTCGACGGCCCGCAGGCGGGCCAAACGGTGCCGGCCACCATCGAGGGCCCGAGCGGCGCCCTGCAGATCCCCGACTACCACGTCGGCGACGAGGTGCTCGTCGCCATCGACCACCTGCCCGACGGGACCGCCCAGGTCTCCGTCGTCGACCGATGGCGCCTGCCCTTGATCGGCGGGCTGATCGGATTGTTCGCCCTGGTCACCGTCGTCGTAGCCGGATGGCGCGGCATGCGGGCGCTCGTGTCGCTGGCGCTGACGCTGGTGCTGGCGATCCGCGTGTTGATCCCCTTGCTCCTGTCGGGCTGGCAGCCCGTCGGCCTGGCCATCAGCCTGGGGATCCTCATCACCGCGGTGTCATTCCTTCTGACCCAGGGCCTTACCCGCATCACGCTGGCCGCGATCCTGGGCACGTCGATCGGCCTTGGGCTGACGGGTCTGCTGGCCGTGCTGGTGACCGGCCTGGCGCAGTTCACGCCGGCCCAGGGCTCCGAGACGGTCATCTACCTCCAGCAGATCGTGGGTGACAAGATCGACCTCTCCGGCCTGCTGCTGGCGGCGGTCATCTTCGGCGCGCTCGGGGTGCTCAACGACGTCGCCATCGGCCAGGCCGCCACGGTCGAAGAACTGGCGCTCGCCGACCCGGGGCTCAGTCGTCGGCAGCTCTACGGTCGCGCCATGAACGTCGGGGTCGCCCACCTCGCCGCCACGGTCAACACCCTCGTCTTCGCCTATCTCGGGACGGCCCTGCCGCTGCTGGTCCTGCTATCGCTCCAGCTCGCCCAGTTCAGCCTGAGCGTGAACCAGGAACTCGTGGCCGTTGAGATCGTGCGAGCCGCGGTGGGCAGTGTCGGCATCCTTGCGGCCGTGCCGGCCACCACCGCGATCGCCGCGTGGTGGCACGAGCCGCCGAAGCGGGCGGCCGTGGTCCGCTCCGGCACCCAGGTGGGCGCGCCGGCCGCCGCGCCCGAGCCATGACGGTCATGGTTCAAGGCAGCGGCACCGTGAAGAGGACGGTCCCGTCGCCGGCGGAGTACGTGAGCAGCGGACCTTGTGCGGCAGCCGGGAAGTCCATCTCGAACCACGCCTCCAGGGAGCCGTGGGCGGCGATCGTCACGGCGCGCAGGGCCGGGATTCGGCCTCCCACGTACCCGGCGAACGCGCTGCCGTCAGCGCTCGTGCCTCCCCAGGCCGCCGGGTCGACCTGCCAGGCGGCCGCGCCTGCCAAATATCGCACCCGGATCTCCACACGCTCCGTCTGGCCCATGGCAAAGGGGTCCATCTCCACGACGGTGACCGTGCCACGGAAGAGGCCGCCATCGACGATGCGCACGCCCTCGCCGAGCGAGGCGGTGGTCGGGGCCGCGGCCGGCACGTCCGGCGACAGCGTGGCATTCAGCATGGTGGCGGGCAGCAGCGTCGTTGGCGGCAGCGACGACCCGGTGTCGGCGGCCGTGTGTTCGGCGGCCGGATCGGTGGCCGCGGACGGAAGGCGGTGCGGCTCGGAGAGGACCAGCAGGACGGCCACCGCGACGAGCAGGGCGACGGAGGGGCCGATCAGGCGCCAGTCGGGGGCGCGGCGCGTGCGGGACCTCCTCTCGTGGGCAGACGCAAGCCTAGCAGGGGCCGGGCCGCGGGAGCGCAGGGCATGAGTCTCGGCGAACGGCTGGCCGGTCTCGCCGACCGCCTCGAGCCCCGCCCCCTCCTGCTGCCGGCCGTGGCCATCGCGCTCCTCAGCCTGGTCCTGGCGCTGCCGGACCTCTCGGGGATCCCCACCGGGCAGGGGACCGTGACGGCCTACCAGGGGACGCTGACCGCCGTGGTCGCCAACCCGACCCAGCTCCCGGGTGGCGGCTTCGCCCCGGACGCGACGGTCCACATGCTCGATGGTCCCGATGCCGGGCACGATGTCCCCGCGTACCTGCAGGGACCGGGCGGGACCGAGGACCTGAGCTCGTTCCACGTGGGTGACGCGGTCGTGGTGACCTACACGCCGCAACCGGGGGCCGGGCCGTTCATCGCGGTGACCGACCACTGGCGCTTGCCGCAGCTGGGCCTACTGGCGCTGCTCTTCGCCGTGGCGGTCGTACTGGTCGGCGGTTGGCGGGGTACTCGGGCCCTGCTGGCTCTCGGCCTGACGATCGCCGTGATCGTCCGCATCGTGCTGCCCCTGATCGTGGCGGGCTATCCACCGGTACCGCTGGCGGTCGTCGCGGCGACGGCCGTGACCCTGCTGACCATCCTCCTCACCGAGGGCTTCTCCGTGGCCAGCGTGGCGGCCATCCTGGGCACGGCGGCGGCACTGGCGCTGACCGGCCTGCTGGGGGCTGCGGCGGCCCATTTCGCCCAGTTCACCACCGTCGGCGCAGCGGACCTGGCGCAGATCCAGACCTCTGCCGGGGGCGCCGGCCTGGACCTCAGCGGGCTCCTCCTGGCGGCCTTCATCCTGGGCTCGCTGGGCATCCTCGAGGACGTCACCATGACCCAGGCCGTCGTGGTCGAGGAGCTGTCGGCGGACGGCAGCTCGGCCGTCCGCGAGTTGTACGGCCGCGGCCTACGCGTCGGGCGGGCCCACATCGCGGCGACCGTCAACACGCTCTTCCTGGCCTACGTCGGAGCCGGCCTGCCCCTGCTCGTCCTCCTGGTCGTCAGCCAGCTGCCGGCCGGCCAGGTCTTGAACGGGGAGACCCTGGCGGTCGAGATCGTGCGCGCCCTGGTGGGCAGCGTCGGCATCGTCGCTGCCGTCCCGATCACGACCCTCGTGGCGGCCGTGCTGGTGCATCGCCGGTTCGAGCGCGACCCGGCGGCTGGTATCAGCCTCGCCGATCCACTGCCGTCATTGATCGGTGGGCTGGTGGCGATCGGCGTCGTGGCCGGCCTGGCGACCTTCCTGGTCGGCCCGCTCGGGTCGCCACGGCAGGCCCAAGCGACCGACCGACCGCTCACCGCGATCGCACCGAGTGCCGCGCCCACCGGCTCGGCCGCGCCCACGATCGAGCCGAGCGGTGAGCCGTCCAACCTGCCGCCGATCGCCGACGTCGGCGCCCCGACGCCGGTGATGAACGGATCGACGAGGGTCGGCACGGTGACGGTGCTGACGATCGATCCGACCACCACAGGATCCACGACCCGCATCGCCATCGAGGTCCGGTATGCAGCCGGGGGTGCCCGGTGGTCGATCGACCCCAGGGCATGGAGTGTCATCACGGCAGACTCCAGCCGGACGACCATCACCGCTGGCTCGCGAGAGCCGGTACTGCGCGACGAAACGCTGCCCCCCGATGCCACGCTCGACGGCTGGTTCGAGGTCACGATGCCCGCCGCGGCGCAGGACCCCTTCCTGCTCTTCGAGGCTGTCGACGGTACGGAGCTCTTCGTGGTGCCCCTCACGTGATCCTGTGCTGACGTATCTCCAGGCGGTCGTGCTGGGCTTCTTGCAGGGCGTGACCGAGCTGTTCCCGGTGTCCAGCCTGGGTCAC
>DASPUH010000003.1:0-12804 GCA_035622975.1 Candidatus Sulfotelmatobacter sp. | reverse complement strand
CGCGCGCGGGAGACCCTGCGCGCCGTGGAGGCGGTGATCGTGGACGAGATCCACGCGGTCGCCCACTCCAAGCGCGGCTCTCACCTGGCCCTCACGCTGGAGCGCCTGCAGGCGCTGCGCTGCGCACCCGGCTTCGGCGCTCAGGGACCCGACCCGGGGCCGGCCCTGCAGCGGATCGGCCTGAGCGCCACGCAGAGCCCGCTGGAGGAGATCGGCCGCTACCTGGTCGGCCCCCGGCGCCAGGTCACGGTCATCGACGCCGGCGCTCGCAAGGCGCTTGACCTGCGCATCGAGGTGCCTGTCGAGTCGATGGCCGAGCCGGCCGGGGCGAGCGGCCCGCCCGGGCAGGCCTCCGACGACGGGCCGGCCTCGGTCGCGACGCTGACGGCACTCGCCGGCGGCGAGTCGACCCGCTCCTCGATCTGGCCCGCGATCTATCCGGAGCTGCTGGCGTTGGTGGAGGCCCACAACTCGACGATCGTGTTCGTCAACAACCGGCGCTCGGCCGAGCGCGTGGCGCTGCGGCTCAACGAGCTCTCCGAAAGGGACCTCGCTCGCGCTCATCACGGCTCGCTCGCCCGCGAGGAGCGCACCAAGGTGGAGGAGCTGCTGAAGGCCGGCGAACTGCCGTGTCTGGTCGCGACGAGCTCACTCGAGCTGGGCATCGACATGGGCGCGGTGGACCTCGTCATCCAGGTGGAGTCGCCGCTCTCGGTCGCCCGCGGGCTCCAGCGCATCGGGCGGGCTGGCCACCAGGTCGACGAACCCAGCCGCGGCGTGATCTTCCCCAAGTACCGCGGCGACCTGCTCGAGGTGGCCGTGGTGACGCGGGCGATGCACGAGGGCGCAATCGAACCGACGGTCGTGCCGCGCAACCCGCTCGATGTGCTGGCCCAGCAGCTGGTGGCCATCGCCGCCGACCGGGCCTGGCCCGCAGACGAGCTGTACGGCCTCGTCCGCCGCGCGGAGAACTTCGCCGATCTGGGCCGCGACGTCTTCGACGCCACGCTGGGCATGCTCGCCGGGCAGTACCCGTCGGACGAGTTCGCCGACCTGAAGCCGCGCGTCGTGTGGGACCGCGTGGCGGGCACGGTGGCGACGCGGCGCGACGCGCGAACGGTGGCCCTGATCTCGGGCGGCACCATCCCCGACCGGGGCCTCTTCGGCGTCTTCCTCGACGACGGCCTGGACGGGCCGCATGGCCCGCCGGTCGCGGCTCGGCACGGGAGGGGCGGCGGGCGCCGCGTGGGTGAGCTCGACGAGGAGATGGTCTACGAGGCGCGGCCCGGTGAGGTGATCCTGCTCGGTGCCTCTGCCTGGCGCATCGAGCGCATCACCCACGACCGCGTGCTCGTCAGCCCGGCGCCCGGTGAGCCCGGTCGGGTGCCCTTCTGGAAGGGTGACACGGCCGGTCGCCCGGTCGAGCTGGGGCGGGCCATCGGCGCCTTCACGCGCGAGATCGGCGAGGCCGCGCGGGGCACGAGGCGCCAGCGTGCGGCCGCCGCGACCCGCCTGCGGACCGAGCACGACCTGGACGAGCGGGCCGCCGACAACATCCTGGGCTACCTGGCCGAGGAGCAGGAGGCGACGGGCACCCTGCCGACCGACCGGACGCTCGTGCTGGAGCGCTTCCGCGACGAGCTGGGCGACTGGCGCATCTGCCTCCTGACGCCGTTCGGGGCGCGGGTCCATGCCCCGTGGGCCCTGGCCATCGAGGCGCGCCTGCGGGAGCAGCTGGGCCTGGAGGTCCAGCCCATGTGGTCGGACGATGGCATCGTCATCCGCCTGCCCGCGATCGAGGGCTACAGCACGGACCAGCCTGAGCGCGACGGCGTCGCGGCCGGGCCCACGGACTTGGACGGCCAGCGGGGCGCAGCCGCGGCGGAGGCCGCCGTACGCATCGCCGCGGACGAGGTGGAGGAGCTCGTCGTCGGCATCCTCGGCGGGTCGGCGCTCTTCGCCGGCCGCTTCCGCGAGAACGCGGCGCGGGCGCTGCTGCTGCCGCGGAGGCGGCCCGGTTCGCGCACGCCGCTCTGGCAGATGCGGCAGCGGGCGGCGCAGCTCCTGGCGGTGGCCAGCCGCTATGGCAGCTTCCCGATCATCCTGGAGACCTACCGCGAATGCCTCCAGGACGTCTTCGACCTGCCTGCGCTCAAGGCCCTTCTGGGGGCGCTCGAGCGGCGTGAGATCCGCCTCGTGAGCGTCGAGCTGCCGCGGGCCTCGCCGTTCGCCAGCTCGCTGCTCTTCGACTACATCGCGGCCTACATGTACGAAGGCGACTCGCCGCTCGCCGACCGGCGGGCGCAGGCCCTGGCGCTGGACCGCGACCTCCTGCGCGAGCTCCTGGGCGCGGACGAGCTGCGTGAACTGCTCGATGCCGGGGCCCTGGCGGACCTGGAGCTGGAGCTGCAGGCTCTCACGCCGGAGCGGGCCGCCATATCCGCCGACCAGGTCCACGACCTGCTGCGCCGCCTGGGGGATCTGGACGCGGAGGAGGTCGCGGCGCGGATCCGGCCGCCGGACGGGGCAGACCGCCGACCGACCGCGGCGGCCTGGCTGGCCCGCCTGGAGGACGACCGGCGCGCCATCCGCGTGCGCATCGCCGGCGACGAGCGCTGGATCGCGGCGGAGGACGCCGGCCGCTGCCGTGATGCCCTGGGCGTCGTGCTGCCGGCCGGCATCGCGGCGGCCTTCATGGAGTCGGGACTGGATCCCCTGGCGGCGCTCCTCGCTCGCTTCGCCCGACGGCACGGCCCGTTCCTGGGCGACGCCCCGGCGCGCCGCTGGGGCCTGCCCCCCGGGGCGGTCGAGCCGGCTCTGGAGGCCCTGCTCGCGGCTGGCTCGCTGGTGCGCGGTGAGTTCCGCCCCGACGGCACCGAGCGCGAGTGGTGCGACCCCGAGGTCCTGCGGATGCTGCGCCGCCGCTCGCTGGCGCGCCTGCGCAGGGAGGTGGAGCCGGTCGAGCCGGCGGCCCTGGCTCGCTTCCTGGCCGGCTGGCACGGCCTCGGCGTCTCCGGCGGTGGCACGAGTCGCCTGGCCGAGGTGATCGCCCAGCTGGAGGGCCTGCCGCTGCCGGCCAGCGTCCTGGAACGGGAGATCCTGCCGGCCCGGGTGCGCGACTACGCCCCCCGGCTGCTCGACGAGCTGGGTGCGGCCGGGGAGGTGCTGTGGGTGGGGCAGGGGAGCCTGGGGCAGGACGACGGCCGGATCGCCCTGTACCGTCCCGACCGGCTGGCGCTGCTGCTGCCGCCCGCGCCGCCGCCCGCCGACGGCGGATGGCTGGCCGCGGCGATCCTAGTGCAGCTGGAGGCGCGAGGGGCGTCGTTCTACCGCGACCTCCTGGCCGCCGCGCTGCGGGAAGCGGCCACGGCGGGCCGACGTGCGCCGGCCGCGCGTGAGCTGCTCGATGCCCTGTGGCAGCTGGTGTGGGCCGGCCAGGTCACCAACGACACGTTCGCCCCGCTTCGGGCCCTGCGCTGGAAGCGGCGGGACCAGCCGGCGGGACGGCCTCGGCCGGGCGCGGTGCGCATGGGTCCGCCGGAGGCCGCCGGCCGGTGGTCGCTGGTGAGCGAGGCGGTGGCCACGGCCGTCGCCCTGGTCGGCGAGGCGCCGACGGAGACCGCCCGCCGTCACGCGCTGGCTAACTCCCTGCTGGACCGCCAGGGTGTCGTCACCCGGGATGGGGTGGCGGCCGAGGGCACCGTCGGCGGTTTCGCCAGCGTCTACCCCATCCTGCGCGAGCTGGAGGACCGTGGGCGGGTGCGGCGTGGCTACTTCGTCGAGGGCCTGGGAGGGGCCCAATTCGCCCTGCCCGGCGTCGTCGACCGCCTTCGCGCCGCTACAGAGACGGGGGTCGCGGTGCTGGCGGCGACGGATCCTGCCAACCCGTATGGCGCGGCCTTGCCGTGGCCGATGGCCACCGACGGAGCCTCTCTGGCCCGGGCGGCCGGTGCTCACGTCGTCCTGCTCGACGGTCAGCCGGCCCTCTACCTGGAGCGCGGCGGCCGCTCGCTCCACACCCTGCCGGCCGCAGCGCGGGAGGGTGCGTTGGAGGCCGGGCTGGAGGCGCTGGCCGGGCTCGTCGTCGACGGTCGGCTGCGGTCGCTGGAGATCGGCCGGGTCGACGGCCTGCCGCCCGCGGACACGGCGTGGCGGGGGCGCCTCGAGGACGCCGGCTGGCGGGCGGCGTACCGCGGCTGGGTCCCGTCCTCGCGCCAGGTCAGGCCGGGAGCCCGCTACCATCGCGCCGATGTGTGAGCTCCTGGTCGCCCGCGCCGCACAGCCGTTCGCGCTGGCGGACCTCTGGCCGGTCGCGGCGCGGATGGAACGGGACGGGCTGGCCGGCTACGGCTGGGGCGCGGCCTGGATCGCCGAGGACGGGGATCTGCGGGCCTACCACTCGGTCGAAGCCTTCCGCCGGGATCCGCGCGCGGAGCGCCTGGGTCCGCAGCGGACCACCGCGGCCCTGGTCCACCTCCGGCGGCCGTCCCGTCTCTCCACCCATGCCCTGCCCGACACGCAGCCGTTCGTGGATCCCGGGGGGCGGTTCGCGCTGGGCCACAACGGTGACTTCCGCGACTACCGGGCGGCCCGCGAGGCGTACGTGGCCCAGGGGCGGATCCGCGGCCGAGCCGACTCGGAGGTCGGCGCGCGCTGGCTGGAGGACCACTGGGACGCGGAGCCGGGTGCCCCGGCTGCTGCCGCGGCGGCTCGTCTGGCGGCCCTGCACGTGGCCCTCGGTGGTCAGGCCAACCTGGGCCTGCTCCAGGCCGACGGATCGGCCCTCATGTACGCGGGCAACACGGAGAACCCCGTCTTCGCCTTCCGCCTGGGCGGCCGTGAGATGGCCGCCACCGGGCTCTACTCGCTCGACCGGTCGTTCTTCCGCCTGGCCGCGCCGGGCGCGATCGACCGCCGCCTGGTGCGGTTGGGTCGCTGCGCCGTCCTGGCCGCCTAGCCCAGCCCGTCGCATGGGTCGCCGCTGACCGATCCTGACGCCACGCGGTGTGAACCTCAGATGTTGCGTACGACGAACGAGGGCACGCTCCCCCGGGCGCTGCACGCTGACGCCGCGTGGTGAACATCAGATGTTGCCTACGACGATGGAAGGCGCGCTCCTCCGCGTACTGAATGCGTGGGTTTCACGCCGAGCCCGGAGACGCCAGGAACGGACGGTCGGGAACATGTCAGCCGTCGTTAGCAACATCTGATGCACAGGCCGGCGGGCAGGCACCGTGTGCGTGCACACACCGGCGGGGGTCCTGCGCAGCGGGCCGGGTTGACGGCGCGTCCCTGCACACCGAGCTGGAGGCCCGCCCAGCGGGCTCGGACAGGCCGGCAGGTCGCCGGCCCTAGCCCAGGCCGAAGAAGGCGCGGAGGCGGACCCCGGCGGCGCGGCGCGCCACGACCGTGGCCCGCTCCGGATCACGGCGCCAGCGCCGCAGCGACCCCTGGACGCGCTCGGCGGCGGCGCGGGCCACCCGCGGCAGGTCCCGGCGGTTGACCCACCAGAGCGGATCGGCGTGGCGCCAGAACCAGGGCACGGTGGCCCACAGCAGGAGCAGGTAATCGAGGCGCACAGGGCGCGGGAAGTTGATGGCGAGGTCGATCTGGACCAGCGTCTGCGGCCAGGTCGCCAGCGTCAGCAGCAGGGCGATCGCGGCGGCGGCAAGGCCCCACAGGCGTGCCCGGGGCGGCAGGAAGATGAACAGCACGACGGGGAACCACTTCATGGACGCCGCGACGACCCATAGCGACGCGCTCAGGCGCGGGCCCACGAACTGCGCCGCCCACACGGCGAGCGCGAGGAGCAGCGTGACGTTCCCGGTGTCCAGCGTGGCGATCAGCGGCAGGAGCAGCAGCCACACGATGACGGCCGTGGCCAGGGGATGCCGCCGGTAGGCCCACTCGGCCGTCCAGAGGAACAGCAGCACGTTGAGGCCGCTCCAGACGAACCACGCCACGCTCCACGGCAGGAGCGCCCAGGGCACGAAGAGCGGCAGCAGCCACGGGGCGTACACATAGGGCAGGAACGGGCCGGTCGGGTGGTAGGGGTCGCCGCCGTCCAGCCAGGTGCGGACGCCCACCCAGTAGGCCCTGGCGTCGGCACCGACGAGGTCGCCGCGCGAGACCAGCCAGACGACCGCCGCTGCCCCGGCCACGCCGAGCAGGAGGATCGCCAGCAGGCGCCGGGGCTCGTGGAGGCGCCGCCACTGGGCCCGCGCCGCCCGCCGCAACAGGCGCGCCCGGGCGCCCGGCCGCACGGTGGTCCGCGGCCGGGCGGCCACGGCCCCGGACGTTCCGGGCGACGTGCGGGGTTTCGTGGTGGCGGTCATGGCGGTACCGCACGGATGGTAGCAGTCGGATCGCCCGGGAGCGCCGGTATACTCGGACGATGCCCAAGGGTCACGTCATGGTCATCGGCGGGGCCGAGGACAAGGTCCGCGAACGGGTCATCCTGAGCCGTTTCGTCGAGCTGGCCGGCGGTCCTGACGCGCGCCTCACGGTGATCAGCACGGCCTCGTCGCTCGGGGCGGCGGCGGGCGAGCTTTACAAGCGCGTCTTCGCGGAGCTCGGCTGCCACCACGTCCGGCCCATCCACACGGTGACCCGCGCGGAGGCCAACGACGAGGGCAGGGCCCAGGCCCTGCGTGACGCGACCGGCATCTTCCTGACCGGCGGCAACCAGCTGCGCCTGAGTTCGACCATCGGCGGGACCCTCATGGCCCACATCATCCAGGAGCGCCACGGCGCGGGCGCGGTGATCGCCGGGACGAGCGCCGGGGCGTCGGCCATGAGCACCCATATGGTGGCCTTCGGGGCCAGCGGCGCCTCGCCACGGCAGCGCATGGCCCAGCTGGCGGCCGGTCTGGGGGTGCTGCCGGACGTCATCGTCGACCAGCATTTCCAGCAGCGGAACCGGCTGGGACGGCTGCTCTCGATCATCGCCCAGAACCCGGCCCTGCTCGGGATCGGCATCGACGAGGACACGGCCGGCGTCGTGGGGCCGGACCACGTCATGGAGATCATCGGCCGGCGCAGCGTCACGATCGTCGACGGTGGTCGCTCCGACACCGATGCGTGGGAGGTCCCGGCGCACCGGCCCATCATGATCAGCAACGTCGTGCTGCACTCCCTGCCCAGCGGGTACCGCTTCGACCTGCGCCGCCGCGAGCGCCTCGCGACGCCACGCCTGCGGGCCATCGAGGGCGGCGAAGCGGCAGCGTCCAGCTAGGCGTCGGGGAGGGCGCGTGTCTGACGCGGCGACCGAGGCGGGGCAAGTGGACGCCGGGGGCCCCCGGCCGGACCTGCGGGTGCTGGAGACGCGCGTCATGCGCGGGGCCAACTACTGGGCTCGCGAGCCGGTCATCCGCATGCTGGTCGACCTGGGCAGTCTGGAGGCGTTCCCCTCCAATCGCATCCCCGGCTTCACCGACCGGCTCATGGCCCTCATGCCGACGCTCACCGAGCACGCCTGCTCGCTTGGGCGACGCGGCGGGTTCGTGTCGCGGCTGCGCGACGGGACTTGGATGGGCCATATCGCGGAGCACGTCGCGCTGGAACTGCAGACGCTAGCCGGGACCGAGGCGCGCCACGGCAAGACCCGCTCGGCCGGTACGCATGGCCAGTACAACGTCATCTACCAGTACGTTGAGGAGCAGGTCGGCCTGGCCGCCGGACGGCTTGCCGTGGCCGTGGTCAACCATCTCGTGGCGCCGGACGACCCGGACGTGGCGCTGGACTATCCGCTGGAGTTGGAGAAGCTGATCCGGATCGCCGAGCGCCAGGCCTTCGGCCCGTCCACCCAGGCCCTCATCGACGAGGCGGCGCAGCGCGACATCCCCTGGATCCGGCTCGACCGCCACAGCCTCATCCAGCTTGGCCAGGGCATCCACCAGCAGCGCATCCGGGCCACGATGACGTCGCGGACGGCGGCCATCGCCGTCGACATCGCCTCCGACAAGGGCCTCACGAACGCCCTGCTCAGCGCCGCCGGGCTGCCCGTGCCGCGGGCCGAGGTGGTCACGGACGCGGATGCCGCGGTCGCCGCCGCGCGCGCCATCGGCTACCCATGCGTGGTGAAGCCGCTGGACGGCAACCACGGCCGCGGCGTCAACCTTGACCTGCGGGACGAGGCTGCGGTGCGGGCCGCCTTCCCCCGTGCGCAGGCCGAGTCACGCGGCGGTGACGTCGTGGTGGAGACGTACGTCCACGGCAACGACTACCGCTGCCTGGTCATCGGCGGGCGCATCGCGGCCATCGCGGAGCGGGTCCCGGCCAGCGTGACGGCCGACGGCACGCACACCGTCCGCGAGCTCGTGGAGCGCGAGAACGCTGACCCGCGGCGCGGCATCGGCCACGAGAAGGTGCTCACCAAGATCACCGTCGACGACGCGGCCGAGGCGCTGGTGCGCTCGCAGGGTTACGGGCTGGACGAGGTGCCGCCCGCCGGGACGTGGCTGAAGCTGGCCCTCACCGGCAACATGTCGACCGGCGGCACGTCCATCGACCGGACGCTCGAGGCGCATCCGGAGAACGTGGAGGTCGCCGAGACGGCGGCGCAGGTCGTGGGCCTCGACGTGGCCGGCATCGACTTCATCGTGCCCGACATCGCCGTGCCGGTGCGCGAACAGGGCGGCGCCATCGTGGAGGTCAATGCGGCACCGGGCTTCCGCATGCACACCCACCCCACGGTCGGCGATCCGCAGTACGTGGCCAAGCCGGTGCTGGACCTGCTGTTCCCGGCCGGCAACGCCGCGCGCATCCCGATCGTCGCGGTGACCGGTACGAACGGCAAGACGACCACCGTGCGCATGATCAGCCACGTCCTGAAGCTGATGGGCCGCCGCGTGGGCATGACCACCACGGACGGCATCGTCATCGACGGCCGGATGATCAAGAAGGGCGACATGTCGGGCCCGCGGTCGGCCCAGATGGTGCTCCAGAACCCGTCGGTGGACACGGCCGTCTTCGAGGTCGCCCGTGGCGGCATCCTCCGTGAGGGCCTGGGCTACGACCGCAACGACGTGGCCGTCGTGACCAACGTGACCGAGGACCACCTGGGTCTGGGCGGGATCACGACGCTTCGCCAGCTGGCGGCCGTGAAGGCCGTCGTGGTGGAGGCCGTGCCGCGTTCCGGGACGGCCGTCCTCAACGCCGACGATCCGCTGGTCGCGCACATGGCCAGCGACTGCCGCGGCTCCATCGTCTACTTCTCGATGGCCACGCAGGCCGGCGAGGGCGGCTTCGACCGCGTCGACGGCCATTGCGGCCGTGGCGGTGCGGCGATGGTCGTCCAGGAGACCGCCGAGGGCGAGCTGATCGCGCTGCGCCATGGGCCGCGCACCATGCCCATCCTCTATACCCACCTCATCCCCGCGACGTTCCAGGGTCACGCCCGCATGAACGTCCAGAACGCCCTCGCGGCGGCCGCCGCCGCCTGGGCCGCGGGGGCGCACCTGCACGACATCCGACAGGGACTGCGGACCTTCTCGACCTCGTTCTTCCAGGCACCCGGCCGCCTGAACCTCCTCGAGGTCAGCGGGCGCAAGCTGATCATCGACTACTGCCACAACGTCGACGGGATGCGCCGGCTCGCAGAGTTCGTGAACCTGACCATGGCCGACGGGGCGTCGCCGGCGGCGCGACGCCGCGGGGGCCGGGCGGCCGCGAGTGCCGATGGCGTGCCGGCGCCGCGCACGGGCCGCGCCATCGGGGTGATCGGCGTCCCCGGCGACCGCCGTGACGCGGACCAGCGCGAGTACGGCGCCCTCGCCGCGTCGGCGTTCGACAGCATCTACGTCCGCGAGGACGTCAACCTGCGCGGGCGCAAGCCGGGCGAGAGCGCCGGCCACGTCCTCGAGGGCATCGAGGCGGCGCGCAGGGAGGGTGCCCGCACGACCAGCGCCCGGGCGGTGCTCGAGGAGCATGACGCTTCCCGGGCCGCCCTCGACGAGGCCCAGCCCGGCGACCTCGTGGTCGTCTGTGCCGACGATGCACCGGGTATCTACCAGCTGGCCATGGCCCACGGCCGGACGGGCCGCGGACGGGCCATCTCCGACCCCGGCGAGCTGGCCGTCCCGGAGGGCTGAGCCCAGGGCCGCGGTCCCCAGGCGCCACGCTCAAGGTCACGACGCCTCCTGCGGCGGGGGCTTCCTGCGGCGGGGGCCTCCTGCGGCGGCGCACCCGTTTCCGCGGCCACGCGCCCGTTCGTTGCGCGTGCCGGCGCTATCGACGGACGAGACCCTTCGGAAGTCCCGCCTTGCACCTCTTGAGCGCCGCGCGTGTCGGCTCGCGCAAGGATCTACGGATCAGGATCTTGTGCTCCGTCGACAGCGCCGCCAGCTGCAACGGGGTCGTCTGCCTGGCCTCAGCTCGTGAGGCCGGCCTCCGCAAGTGCCTCCAGGGTCGCCAGGTCCTCCGTCGTGCCATCGGCGGACAACGGGATGATCGCTACGTGGTCCGCGCCGGCGTCACGGAGGGCGCGCCAGCGGTGCCAGATGGCGGGCATGGCGCCCCACGCCACCATGGCGTCGACGAGCCGGTCGCTGCCCGGCTTCTCGCGGTCGTCGGCCCCGAACCCCTGGAGGCCCCATGACGCCTGGTAGGCGGGCGGCCGCAGGTACGTGGACAGGTAGGCGCGGGCGGTGGCGCGCGCGGTCTCCGGCGCGACCTCGGTGACCACGGGCATCGTCACGGCCAGGACCGGGCGCGCCCTGGGGATGCCGGTCGCGGCGGCCCTGTCGACGGCGGCGCCGTCCAGGTGCTGGCGGATCCAGGCCACCCGTTCGGGGGTCACGAGGTAGGGGAACGCGCCGTCCGTCGTGGCCGCGGCGAGGGCCAGCATATGCTCGCGAAGCGCGGCCAGGAGGATCGGCGGGTCCGCCCCGTCCGCCGGCATCGGGCCCTTGTAGATGGCGCGCGCATACGCCGCCAGGAAGTCGCGCATATGGGCCAGCGGCCGATCGTAGACATGGCCCCGGAGCCGTTCGGCGAGGTGCGGATGGGACACGCCCAGGCCAAGGACGAAGCGCCCGCCGGTCGCCTCGTCGAGGGTGTGGGCCGCCATGCGGGTCGTCTGTGCGTCGCGGGCCCAGATGGAGGCGATGCTCGTGCCCAGGGCCATCCGGCTGGTCTCGCCGGCGAGCAGGCCGAGCGACGTGAAGGGGTCC
Source organism: Candidatus Sulfotelmatobacter sp. (assembly GCA_035622975.1). Lineage (GTDB taxonomy): Bacteria > Chloroflexota > Limnocylindria > Limnocylindrales > CSP1-4 > DASPUH01. The sequence goes on along the minus strand of DASPUH010000003.1, from coordinate 1,633 downwards.
CGCCCAACGGTCTCGGGGACCCACAAAGTCCCGAAGCCCAGGGCCTCCACGCGGGCCGCATAGGCTCGAGCCCCTGCGATCCCCAGCGTATCGAGGTGGCTCCACACACCCACCGCCCCCAGGCTGGGGGCACGGCGGGTCCGGTCGGGGGTCGTCGTCTCGGGCCGGTCGGTCATGGCCGACCCTGCAAGCGAGGCATCAGCTCCAGCAACTCCCGCTGATCGGCAAGCGGGCGGGCGCCGAGCTCGCTCAAGAGCCCGACCACGCCATCCCTGTCCTCGTGGCACATCAGCGCGATCACGCCCGCTTCGTTGGCATGCGCCGCAGCCCCCGCGCCGTTGCCCAGGACGGCCCGGAGGGCCGCGGTCTCGGACGGATAGGCCGGCGCCTCGATCGTCAAGCCGCCGTCGCGAAGCCCGGTCCGGAACTCGCCGACGACCGATTCGCGGCTGCGCCCGCGCAGGTAGTTCAGGGTCTCCTTGATGACCACGCGATCGGCTCGGCCGGCGGCGAGGCGGGCGATGCCGCGGAGCGTATCGTCCGGCCGGTCTCCGGCGGTGCCGATGATGATCGTCACCGGGAGGCGGCGGCCGGCTGCGCCGCCGGCGATCGCCTCGGCCACGTCCAGGAGCACGGCTACGCCGGCCTCGTTATGGGCGAAGTCGACGATGACGACCCTGGCCCCCAGGCGGTAGAGATTGAGCCGCCCGGGCGCCTGCTCGGCGGTCGGTCGGAAGTCGCGCAGGCCATCGACTACGGCATCGATGGGGGTGCCCAGGGCGAGCGCCGCAGCGGCCGCGGCAAGGGCGTTGGCGACGTTGTGACGGGCCAGTCCGAACAGGGCCGTCGGGATCTCGTCGACCGCCACCAGGCGCTCGCGGGCCGAGCCGCTGGCCCGCACGAGCCAGCCGTGGTCCAGGACGACGGCCCGGCCGCCGCGGCGAAGGTGCCGGGCCACGCGGGGCGAGCCGGCCTCCAGCGAGAAGAGACAGACCGCGGCTTGCACGCGGCGGGCCTGCCCCGCCACCAGGGGGTCGTCCGCGTTGAGCACCACCGTGCCGTCCGGGCGGGTGATGCGGGCGATGACCGCCTTGACCTCCGCCAGCTCGGGCAGTGTGTGGATGCCCTGCAGGTCAAGGTGGTCGGCGCTCACATTGGTGAGGACCGCCACGTCGTTCGACTGGTAACCCACCCCCTTGAGCAGGATCCCGCCGCGAGCCGTCTCGAGCACGGCTACGTCGAGGTCGCGACGGCCCAGGACCTGGCCCGCGCCGCCGGGCCCGGTCCAGTCACCCGGCTCGACGAGCCGCTCGTCGATCAGGACTCCGTCGGAGGTCGTGGTGCCCACGTGACGGCCAGCCCGACGCAGGATGTGCGTCAGCATGCGGGTCGTGGTGCTCTTGCCGTTGGTGCCGCTGATGCTGACCGCCGGGATGCGGCGATCGGCGTCGGTGATCCAGGCCGGCGCCGGCCCACCGGCGGCGACGACCTGGCGCATGACCCGCGCCAGCGCCCGGCTGCGACCCGGCGTCGTGCGCGGGTCGATCTCTGCCTCCGCGAGGCGCCAGGCGCCATCGGCGATCTCCTGGGCGCGCTCGCGCTCGCGCCACGGGAAGGCAACGATCCAGTGGCC
>DASPUH010000002.1:0-5543 GCA_035622975.1 Candidatus Sulfotelmatobacter sp. | reverse complement strand
CGCCGCCGGGCCTGTCCGCGGGCGGTGGCGACCTTCGAGGTTCGGGGCGGGCATCTCCGCCGGGCGCCGTGCGTCAGTCGCCGAAGTATTCGTCTCCGCGCGGGGCCCGGTAGCGACCACGGCTGAGCCGCTCCAGCAGCCGGCGAGTCGCCTCCGGGCGGGTATACAGCACGCCGACGGCGATCAGCAGGATGAAGTTCGTGCCGCCCACGATGCCGGCCATGACGTAGCCCAGCTGCGCGCCCACGCCGCCCTTCACGGACAGGCCGGGGATCGTCGCCCCGATCAGGCCCAGCCGGAAGAACGGCGCCGCCGGGGCCAGGTTCGCGCGGGACGAGCCGGCCTGCGCCGCGGTGTCGCCCTGGCCGCCGATGATCAGGGCGAACGAGCCGGCCACGGCGCTCGAAGCCTCGGCCACGGGCTGGGCCAAGTCGGTCTGATCCAGGTGGGTCCACTGGCTGATCTGGCCGGTCGTCGCGTCGGGCACGGTCCAGTAGACCGTCGAGGTGGGCTTCCCGTCAGGCCCGTACCCGCCGGGCACGTAGAGCGCCCCGTTGGCGACGAAGCCGGCGAACTCGGTTCGCGGCGCCGGCAGCGAGGAGGCGCCCACACTCTGCCCCCAGCCGATCGCCCGGCCCTGGCCGTCGACCGACGGTTCGCCGATAGCGTTGAGCGTCAGCAGGAAGAGTTGGTCGGAGACGCCCTGCGGCCCCTCGCCGCCGATGAGGAAGATCTGGCTGCCGGTGGAAAGGGCGGTGGCGTGCTGGCGCGGCGCCGGGTTGCCGCTGCCGTCCCGCAGGATCAGCGCCGGCTGTTCGGTGAACGCCCGCAGCACCGGCGGCTTGACCGTGCTGTCGAGCACGGAGCGGTAGACCGTGGCGGACAGGCCGGTGGACGTCTTGCCACCGATGAGCCACAGGCCCGTGCCCGTGGCAACGGCGGCCGCCCCCGAGAGCGGCGTGGGCAGGGCCAGCGAGTCATCCGCCTTCCAGCCGGCCAGGTTGCCGCTCTCGATGTCGCCGACGTACACGGTGGAGGTGGGCTTGCCGTCGGCATCGAGGCCGCCGATGACGTACGGCGTGCCGTTGAAGCTGGCGATGGCGAAGTCGGTGCGCGGCGCTGGGAGGGCCGGGCCGTTCTGCCAGGGCCCGAAGTTGCCGTCGCTGGTCGTCGTCGTGACGAGCACCGAGTCGGTCGCCTTGCCGCCCACCAGGCCGCCCACGACGAACAGCTGCGTGCCCGACTGGAACGTCCCGGCCTGGGCCCGCGGAGCAGGCAGGGCCAGGTTCGAGGGGCTCGCCTGCCAGGGGATCATCGCCCCGCGCGGCGCCGGGCAGGGCAGCGACTCATTGCCGCCATCGCAGAAGTTGACGGGGCTGAAGACGTTCTCGCCGATGTCCAGGGCCGGCTCGACCGTGAAGTAGTAGGCCCGGTCGGGCACGTAGCCCAGCATGAACAGGATCAGGATGAACCAGAAGAGGGCCTTCCAGAAGGCGGCCGGCCAGCCGTCGGCGTCGAGCAGGCCGAAGAACGTCCGCCGCTGGGTCGTGCCGGGGGGCAGCGCCTGCTGGGCCATCGGGCGGTCTCCGGTCCTAGGGCACGATGTCGATGTCGCCGTGCATCGACGAATAGTGGCCCGGCAGGGTGCAGGCGAACTGGAGGGTCCCACTGGCCGGCACGGTCCAGGTGAAGTCCTGCGTGCCCGACGAGAACGGCGCGATGCCCTGCAGGTTGGCGCGGCTGTCAGACGAAAGGTCGGCAGCGGCCCCGATGTAGAAGTCGTGGTCGAAGCCGGCCGTGTTCGTCACCTGGAACTGGACGACCTCGCCGGCCTTGACGGTGATGGCCGAGACCTGGGCGCCGCTGCTGTCGGTGATCTGCAGCGAGCCGTTCTCACCGAGCTTGATGACGCGCGGCGAGGCGGCCGTGCCGGGGTTGGTGACCGTGCCCGGCGTCGATGAGGCGGACGAGCCGCCGCCACCGCCGATGACGCCACTCGGGTTGCGCCAGCAGGCTGGCGGGGTGGCCTGCCCGGCCGGCGGCGTGTAGTTCGGGTCGGTCCAGCCGGTGATGGTCTCCACCGGTGGCGCCGTCGCGGCCGCGTTGGGCGCGGCGGGTTTGTACTGGAAGGAGACCGTGTTCGGCGCAGTGATCCAGTTGATGAGGTCGTTGATCTGGTTGTAGTTGAGCGGCCCCCCATTGGCCTGCGACCAGATGGGCATGACGCTGTTGGCGTCGCCGCAGACGTAGCGGCCGCCGACCGTCAGGACGTTGAGCAGGTAGGTCGGGTTGAGGTGACCGGTGCCGGCGCCACCGGTCGCCGTCAGCGCGTTGTAGAGCTTGGCCTGGTCGTTGAGCGGCGGGCCGATGAGACCCTGGCCTTGCGCGCCGTGGCACTGCGCGCAGTTCGCCAGGAAGAGGGCGTAGCCATTGGCGACGCTGGTGATGTACTGCTGGTCCTTGGTCTGAGCCATGGCTCCCGAACCGGCGATGAACGGCACGCCCTGGTCGTACAGCCAGTAGACGGGGATGAACAGGACCACGAACAGGACGAACCAGAACGACCACCGCCGGGCGGAGCCGCTCTGGCGCACGATGCCCGCCGCCCGCTCCTCCGTCAGCTCGATGCGATGCGCCCGCTCGCCGGCGTCGAAGCGCTCCACGCTGGCCGACCCGGCGCGCGGCGTGACCAGCGAGCCGTCGCCGGCGTCCGGGGCGCGGGGCTCGAGCTCGCGGCCCGATCGCTCGTCGCTCATATGCAGCCGGTGGGTGACTTGGGCGGGATGACGCCGGGCTGGCCCAGGGCGACCGGGAGCGGCCCCAGGGTGATCTTCGACGTGTCCACGGTCAGGACGCCGGACGCATCGACCGTCGACGAGAAGCGGTCCAGGCCGCGCGGCGCCGGCCCCAGGCCCAGGACCTTGATGCCCAGCCGGTCGTAGCGCGACCCGTGGCAGGGGCATTCGAACCAGTAGTTGATGGTGCAGAAGTTGGGCTTGCACCCCAGGTGCGGGCAGCGCTGGTAGAGCGTCCGCACGTTCGTCGTGGCGCCGTCGCCCTCGGGACTGTCACCGGGCTGGAAGCCGCGGCCGGGATCCAGCATCGTGACGTAGGTACGGGCCGCCTGGAAGTAAGACGGGGCGCCGTCCTTGAGCGTGGCGCTCGCGACGGCCGGCGACGCGGAGACGGTGTCGTAGGTGCCGAGGGTGATCTTGGAGCCGAAGCCGCCCGTCAGGTTGGGCCACACGAAACCGATCGTGCCGCCGGTCACCTCGGCCAGCCAGAGGCCCACCGCTGCCCCGATCGAGCGCCGCAGGATCGTCCGCCGCGACATGCCGCCCGTCTGGCCGTGGCGCAGCGAGGCGAGGGCTTCCCTCGTCAGGGCGCGCGGCTGGTCCGCGGTGGTCAGCTTCCAGTTGCCCAACGGTCGCTCAGCGTCCTACAGCGAGAACTCGAGGCCGAACAGCGGCAGCGTCCAGGAGTAGCCCGGGCCGCGGAAGATGGCGCCCAGGAACGTGACCGTCAGGCCGGCGATGCAGAAGAGGGTGAAGAGCATCACCCCCACCTTGCGGTCGCGCGGACGGGCCGAGCCACCGTCGCCCCTGGGGCCGCGATCGATGAACGGCACCAGGGCCGCCCCGACCAGCACGAACGTGGGCGTCAGCACGCCGGCGACCGTGGGGTGGAAGTAGGCCAGCAGCTCCTGCAGGCCCACGAAGTACCACGGTGCCTTGGCCACCGCCGGCGTCACGTTGGGGTTGGCCAGGTCCTCCAGCGGGGCGTTGATGAAGATGCCCATGAGCAGCAGGAAGACGGACATCACGCCGGCCGCGAAGAACTCGATCGACAGCAGGTGCGGCCACGTCATGACCGTGTCGTCGGGCTCCTTCTGGACCCGCACGACGGCGTCCTGCTTGACCAGCGCGAGCAGGCGATACGGTTTGGCCGCCATCGGCACGCGCTGCTTGTCGATCTCCGTGGTGCGCCGTTCGGCGGGGGCGGCCGGCAGCGTCGTGCGATGCACCGGCGGCTCGGCCGCGGGCGCGGGCGCGATGGACGAGCCGCCGGGCACGGGCGGCTGGCCGGGCTTCTCGTCGCTCACAGCGGCCCCGAGATCCCGCCGTCCTTGCGGATGCGCCAGAAGTGGACCGCCAGGAAGAGCGCCCCCACCAGCGGCAGCAGGATGACGTGGAGGACGTAGAAGCGGAGCAGCGTGTTCTGGCCCACCTCCACGCCGCCCAGCAGGATGAGCTGGCTGGGCTTGTTGAAGATCGGCACGTAGGTGGCCATCGTCGAGCCGATGGTCACCGCCCAGTAGGCGATCTGGTCCCACGGCAGCAGGTAGCCGGTGAAGCTGAGCAGCAGGGTCAGGAGGAGGAGCACGACCCCCACGACCCAGTTGAACTCACGCGGTGGCTTGTAGGCCCCGTGGTAGAAGACCCGCATCATGTGCAGGAAGACGAAGAAGACCATGAGATGGGCAGCCCAGCGGTGGATGTTCCGGGTCAGTAATCCGAAGGTGACCTGGCTCTGGATCTCCAGGATGTTGGTGTACGCCTGGGTCGCCGACGGGACGTAGAAGAACATCAGGTAGACGCCCGTCACGGTCAGGACCAGGAAGAGGAAGAACGACAGCCCGCCCAGGCAGAAGGTGTACGCGAACTTGACCGCGTGCTGGCGGACGCGGACCGGGTGGATGTGCAGGAAGACGTTGTTCATGACCGCGTACGCGCGCGATCGTTCGTCTCGCGGGTAGGGCTGGCGGAACAGCGATCGCCACACCGGGCTCCGGCGGATGGTCTGGTCCACCCGCTCGAGGAAACTCACCGGGCTCCTCCTGCCACGCCGGGCGTCCCGGCGAGTTGCGCGTCACGGTAGGACTCCTTGTAGAGCCTGCCGTCGGTCGAGATCTCCTGGAGTTCGAACCGCTCCATCGTAATGGCGTCGAACGGGCAACGTTTGACACAGAGGGCGCAGCGGATGCAGCGCTCCTCGTCGAGGATCATCGCCCCGCCGTTGTCCCAGCCGTAGGCCTCCTCGAGCTCCGGCAGGAGGCCCTCCGACTTGAGCTGGTTGATGTCGACCATGTGGATGACGCCCTCCGGGCAGACATCCGCGCAGGCCCCGCACAGGACGCACCGGAAGGGGTCGAACCAGATGTTGTAGTTGCACATCAGGCATCGGGTCGACTCGGCGACGGCCCCGTTGGCGTCGTAGCCGAGCTCCACCGAGGTGTTGAAGTTGACGGCCGGCTCGACCGACGGCATCCGGGCGGTGAGCGGGACCATCGGGATGTGCTGGCGGGGAAGGACGTCGTAGAACTCGGGCATGTCGTGACGCCACGAGCTCGTGATCTTGACGTTGGCGGCGACCGTCACGTCCGTCCGTCCGGCCAGGTAGCGGTCGATCGCGTAGGCGCATTTCTTGCCGTGGCCGGCCGCCTCGATCAGCGTCGTCGGGCCGGTCACGAAGTCGCCGCAGGCGAAGACACCCCGGACATTCGACGCGTACGTGGCGGGGTCGACCTTGGCCCGGCCGCGGTT
>DASPUH010000001.1:0-6260 GCA_035622975.1 Candidatus Sulfotelmatobacter sp. | reverse complement strand
TCGCGGCCCTCGCAATCGGCTAGATTCGCGGGCGCGGGAGTGGCAGGTCGGCGGGAGCAGGGGACGCGCGTGCGACGCAGGGCGGTGGGTCTCACGGTCATCGTGCTCGCCCTGTCCTGCGCTGGCCCGGTCCTCATCCGCCAGTTCGCGCCCATGGCGGCCGCCGCCGCCCCGGTCGACATCCGGGGCACGTGGTCGGGCATCTACCACGCCAACATCGGCGATTTCCCGAACACCGACGTGTGGACCACGGAGGACTTCACGACCGGAGCGGTCTCCGGGGTCGCCAACAACGACACCTACACGCTGACGGGGACGATCACCGCCACTAACAACCTCCACTTCACGGCGGCCCAGGACGGCACCTCGTACGTCGCCACGAGCGAGGCGGTCATCTCCGAGGACGGCACGTCGATGACCGGGTCGGGCACGGACACGAACGGCAACACCGGCACGTTCACCTTCACCCGCCAGGCGGCGGCGCCCTCGCCCACCAGCGTCACCCTCCCGAGCGCGTCGCCGTCGGGCACCCCGGTCGCCAATCCACCCGGCGTCGTGCCGCCCAACCCGGCGCCCGGGTGCACCTTCGGCGGCTTCGGCGGCGGACCGCCCCCGGCGGCGACCTCGGTCGATGGCAGCATCGTCGGCCAGATCGGCAGCCAGCCGGCCGACAAGCTGGTCTTCCCCCACGCCCTTGCGGTCGACGCGGCCGCTGGGCGGGATCGCGTCTACATCGCCAGTGGCACCTCGGCCGGCGAGCTCGATGTCGTCGACGGCCTGTCGCGTGATCCGGCCGACCTGCACGTGGTGGCGCGGGTGGCCGTCGGCCGCTTCCCGGCCGGCATCGCGGTCGCCCCCGACTCCGGCCGCGTCTACGTCGCCGTCGACGCGGACTGCCGGATCGCCGTGGTCGACGGGCGTGCGGCCACCCCCACGCTGCTGACCAGCATCGACCTGCCGGCCAATCCGGAAGGTGTCGCGTGGGATACCGCCGACCAGCGCCTGTTCGTGGCCCTCCCGGAAGCGGGCGAGATCGCCGTGATCGGGGCCGACCTGCGTGTCGACACCATCATCAAGGTCTCGGGCGTGCCGCAGACGCTGCTGTTCGATGACGCCCATGACTGGCTGTACGTCGCCGGGCCGGACGACCTCACTGGCCAGGGTGCGGGCTCGATCTCGGTCATCGGCGGCAAGGATCTCCAAGCGGTCGGCGCGGGCCTGGTGCTGCCGGCCCCCTCCGGTCTCGTCCTGGATCCGGCGATCGATACCCTCTTCGCCGTCCAGGACCAGGCCAGCCAGGTGACCACCATCACGGTCGGCAGCGACGCGAGCCTGAAGCTGGCCTCGAGCGTCCTGGCCGACCCGACCGCGGGTGCCCAGGGCGGAGGCGTGACGGGCGTCCTGTTGACGGCAAGTGATCGGCTGCTCGTGCCCCTGGCTGGGAGCGCCAGGGCGAGCCTGTTCGATATCGGGCCCACCGGCACCCTCACCTTCCAGCGGTCGATCAGCGGCATCCGGGGCGGTGGCGACGGGGTCAACGATCCCACTACTGGGCGGACGTACGTCAGCGAGTCGGCGGCGGGGGAGGTGGCCGTGCTGACTTTGGACACGGCGGCCGCCGCGCAATCGCTCTCCTTCGTCCTGCCGGGCCCCCTGGACATCTCGCTGGCGCCGGCGGACGTGGCGCGGAGCATCGGCATCACCACGTTCATCATGCTGCTGCTGGGCGCGCCGACGCCCATCTTCAACAGCACCCTCGCGACGAACCGGGCCCTGATCGAGCGCTACGTGCGGCGCAAGCGTCCGCGAGCGCTGCGCCGGGCGTCGGGCCAGGCGAGTCTCCTCGGGCGGATCGCACGGCAGCTAGTGGCCTGGTCGCACACCTGGACCGGCCTCATCCTGTACCTCTGCCTGGCCGCCCTGCTGTATGCCTTCCTGGACGCCACCTTCCCGTTCCAGAACGCGGCGCGGACGTTCGGCACGACCCTCTTCGGCATCGCCGTCGGTACCGCCGTGTCACAGGTGCCGGGCGAGCTCTACGTGCGACGCCACTACAAGGCGCGGGGCAAGGTCCGCGTCGCGCTGTGGACGCTCCTCCTCGCCGCCGCCTGCGTGCTGATCACCCGCCTGACCGGCGTCCAGCCGGGGTACGTCTACGGCATCATCGGCGGCTTCACGTTCGGCATCGCCCTGACCGCCGATGATCGCGGCCGGATGGCCTTCCGGGGCATGTCCATCCTGCTCGCGGTGGGCCTCGCCGCCTGGTTCGCCCGCATCCCGTTCGAGCCATCGGTGGGGATCGTCGGCGGCGATACCGGCGCGGTCATCAACCAGGTGCTGGCCGAGATCTTCATCGGCGCGATCCAGGGCACGGCGATCGGCCTGATCCCGCTGAAGTTCCTGGCCGGCGAGACCCTCTTCAGCTGGAGCCGCCTGAAATGGGCCGCGCTGTGGGGCGTGGCGATCCTGTTCTTCGCCCATGTCGTGCTGTACCCGGTCAGCAGCTTCACCCCGAACCCGAGCCCGACGGGTGTCTACACGATCCTGCTGACGGTCGTCATCTACGGGGCGATCGCGGTCGGCTTCTGGTGGTTCTTCCGGCGGCGGGCGCTTCGCCACGAGCGCTTCAAGGCTCGCGCCGCGGCGATCCTCGCGAGCAACGGGCACCCCGCCAGCGAGGCCGGTGCCGCGGGCCCCACCGAGCCGCCGCCAGCCAACGCCTGACGGCTGCAGGGACCAGGGCACCTTCTCGTCCCACTCGGTCCCGGCGAGCCAGGAGCCGCCGCTAGGTCTGCGTCACTGGCCCTTCTGCCACCCGGCTCGCACTTGGCACGCGCTCGATCCGGAAGACCGGGTAGGCGGCGGCGATCCCCTCGAACGACTCGAGTGGCGCTCCGGGCGCTACCGGTATGTGGGGTCGCGCCGCCGCGGCCACGGCGAGGTATGTCTTGAGGATCGGGGCTCGCTCGGCAGCCGCCACCTCAACGAGCCGGACCTCGCGGACCGAGCCCTGGCGGATCCATGCCTGGCCCCCGGCAGCGCGGACGTTGTGGACCCAGGGCGATCGCTCGCCGAGCATCGAGACCAGGTAGCCATCGCCCTGATGGCGGGCGAGGACCATCGGCACGGCGCGGCGCTGCCCGCTCGTGGCGCCGACCGTCTCGAGCGAGACCAGCACCGACGGCACCAATCCGAGCCGAGCCAGGCTCGTCCAGAAGCGCGCGAACACCCTGCCAGGGAGGGTGGCCCGGCCGTTCCGGTAGTAGAGGCGGTTGCCGTGGCGGAACGCGTCGGTGCGGTGGTAGAGCAGCTCGAAGCTCAGGAACGCGGCCACCACGAGTCCGACCGCCAGAGTCGCGCGACGGACGAGGCGGCTCACGCCGGCAACGGTACCGCAGGGACGCGTGGCAGGACGCGCTGCGGGCCGATCTCGCCGGCCGTGCCCCGCCGTGGTCAGCCCCTGCCTGGGTCCCGTCTATGATCGCCCGGACGTTCGTCGCGGTCGGTCTGGAGGATCCAGGCGTGCACTACGTGCTCACGTGTGAGAGGACGATCAACGCTGCGCCGCAGGAGGTGTGGGCGGTCTGGTCGGACGTGGCCGCCTACCCGACGTGGGACGACCGTGAGGAGAGCGCGGATATCAGCGGGCCGCTGGCCCCTGGCGTCGAGGTCCGGTACCGGCAGCGTGGCGGCCGCTCGGGAACATACGTCATCACGGCCGTCGATCCCGGCCGGGGCTGGACGACCCAGGAGAAGGTGCCGCGGGGCTTCCTGGTCACCGAGCATGACCTCACCCCGGCCGGCGACGGGCAGACCCATGTGCGACGCACGTACCGCGTCGCAGGCCTGACCTCCATCCCGTTCCGCCTCGTCGTCGCGCCCGGCATGCGGCGCGAGATGGAAGGGACCTTCGCCGCGCTGGAGCGGGAGGTCGCCCGCCGGCGCGCCTGATCAGGCCCGCTCGACTCTGGCGGGTCGGGCCCCCACCGATGTCGCCTACCGGCTTACCGGCCCGTGAGCGCCCGGACCGCTTGCTCCGGGAAGAGTCGCTCGAGCACGAAGTACAGGACGCCGCCCGTGACGCCGGCGCTGATGAAGCTCAGGTCGACCCCGCCGGCCGCCGAGGCGAGCGGGCCGGTGAACAGGGCATTCTCCGAGAACAGGCACCCGATGATCGCGCCGACGACCAGGGCGGAGACGGCCCGGTAGTTGACGCCGCCGGTGAACCAGTACGGGCCGCGCCCGCCCGGGATGGCGAAGGTGTGCAGATCGTCGGCGGAGACCTGGCCACGGCGGAGCCACATCCCGACCAGGGTGATGACGGCCCACGGCGTGACCACCACGATCATGATCAGGACCAGGGCGTTCAGCGTGTCGTAGGCACTGAACAGGATCGTGCCGACGAAGGCGACCACGAAGACGATCACGCCGATGACCAGCACGAGCACCTGGCGCGGGATCCGGAACAGCAGCGCCTGAAGGTCCAGGGCGGAGTTGTAGACGCCCGGTCCGCCATTGACCGCGTTGCCCAGGAAGCCGTACAGCATCAGGGGGATGACGAACCAGGTCGGGATGCCGGCAAAGCTACCGTCCACGAACGGGGTCGTGGGGTCCTTGAACGTCATCGTGATGAGGGCGCCCAGCATCAGCGCGACCCAGCACCCGGCGGCCATGCCCAGCCACGCCCAGCCCCCCAGGGTCCGTGGGCTCGTCGACCGCGGCATGCGGCGCCCGTAGTCGTTGGGCCACGTGATGTAGCTGATGGGGATGGAGATCGAGACCGTGACCGCGAGCAGCCAGGTCGGCAGGAAGTCACCAAGGAGGTAGGTCCCGTCGGGGGCGAGCTGGAAGTTGGGCAGGACCAGGATCACCCAGACGACCTGGAAGATCAGGCCCACCACCAGCCACGCCTTGTAGCTCGCCACCAGGGTCGCATGGCCGAAGTAGCCGACGGCCACCACGAGGATGCAGGCGATGACCATGCCGATGACCAGCGGCGCGGTGCCGGTGCTGGTGCCCAGCACGATGTTGCCCGTGTCAACCAGCGTCTGGCCCGTCGTGTAGGCGATCAGGGCGAGGAACACGATGTCGATAAACAACGCGATGGCGGAGCCGATCAGCCGGCCCCGGACGCCGAAGTAGGCCCCGCTGGACACGGACTGGTTCGTGCCCGTCAACGGCCCGCTGAGCGCCATCAGGGCGATGATCACGCTGCCGATCGAGACGCCGACGGTGACCGCGGTCAGGATCGACCAGAAGCCCAGGCCGAAGCTGACCAGCAGCCAGCCGAAGAACACGATGGCGAAACAAAACTGGACCGACGCGAAGGCGGCCGCCATGTTGCGTGGGTTCGAGTTGCGCTCGATGTCCGGGATCTGGTCGATGCCCCGCGTCTCGACCCGCCCCACCTCGTCCACGCCCTGGCCGGGCGCGACGCTGTATTCCTCAGAACCTGTGCGTGAGTCCACCTCGCTCCTCCACTCTCCAAAGAGGTCGGTCGACCGCCGGGTGGTCCCAAGGGCTATAGGCGACTGGCCCCCGCGTCCACGAGGTCCCGGTCGGCGGACCGCCTCGTGCCCCCAAGGTCACGCTCGAGCTCGGCCAGGGTCCACACATCCCCCAGGCCGATCTGGAAGTCCTTGAGGGCGGCCACGTACTGGCCGCTGCCGCCGACGGCGTACTGGATGGGGTCGTTGGTGGCGGTCGTGCAGTCGGCGATCACGAGCACGTGGTAGTCGAGCGAAAAGGCGTCCTCGACGGTGTAGCGCACGCAGAAGTTGGTGGTCACGCCGATGATCACGAGGGTGTCCACGTCAGGCAGGTGCTGCAGGTACGTCTGCAGCGGCGTGCCCCAGAACGACGAGTAGCGGCTCTTGTCGAAGATCGGCTCGCCGGCCAGCGGCTCGAGCGGCGCGGCGATCTCGATCTCCGGGTTCTCCCAGGCCGGGCCCGCCGGCGTGCCCGCGTGCCAGGCCGGCCACTTGGGCGCCCAGCGCCCGACGTCCCAGCCGTCACCGCGCAACCCCCAGCGGGACCAGATGACCGGGATGCCGTGGCGCCGGCACAGCTCCACGCAGCGCACGGCATTCTCCAGGACCGTCTCGCTCGACGGGGCGCCGTTGCCGCCGGGCAGGTAGGCCGGCTGATCCGGGTGGAGGAAGTAGCCCTGCATGTCGACGACGAGGAGCGCCGACCTGCCCGGCTCGACGTGTTCGAGGCCGGGGTAGTTCCGATTGAGGACCGCGTCCAGATCGATGGCG